>USSH01000131.1 GCA_900557435.1 uncultured Coprococcus sp.
AGCCCATCCTGCATCCGACCTGTGAAGATATACACACAGAATTACCATGTTTATACCTCATAAGGACACTCTCTATCACATTCCCATCAAACAGTCTGAACAGAAATTTGTTAGTTCCATCATCCTTTGATTCAAGTCTGGTCACGACATCTACACCATATATATCCTGGCTGTCCATAAGCTCACGAAGTGTCTTTGGCAGATTGGTCATCTCCTCCGTACTATCTGCAAGCTTAACATGAAACCACTGGTAAATCTGTTTTGCCCTAAACGCAGGCTGCCCCACACTCGTTACCCAGTCTTTTAACTCATCGACCGTCATCGACTTCAGATCATTTCCTGTACCCGTCTTTTTCTCTACTATGTCCATATATGTATTCCTATCTTCTCACAAATTTTGAGATAAAAAATCCGTCACATTCATCTATTCCCTGACGCAAAGTTACATAACCCTTCTCTCCGCCATGTTGCGGGATCAGATCATCTATTCCGCAGAGATCAAAGTCATGAGTCTCAGCAAACCATCTGGCATTATCTTCATTCTCCACGCTATCTATAGTACAGGTCGAATAAACTAGCGTTCCGCCTTTCTTCACATACCTGCACGCCACATCAAGTATACTTCTCTGAAGTTCTGCCAGTTCCTTTATGCTGTCTCCTGTGACATGGTATTTTATATCATTTTTTCTGCCCATTATTCCAAGTCCCGAACATGGCAGATCAGCTATAACCACGTCAGCTTTATCCACCAGTGACTCATCGAGCTCCCTCGCATCATAGGCCTGAACCATAACATTATCCAGTCCCAGTCTTTCTACATTCTCCTCTATCAGCTCCACTTTCTTCTCTGTCAGATCTCTCGATATGACTCTGCCTGTCTTTCCTGCCAGTGATGCGGCAAACATCGTCTTTCCTCCAGGTGCTGCACATACATCTATCACTGTATATCCTTCTCTGATATCCGCAGCCCGGACCGCAAGGCATGAGCTTTGATCCTGTACAACAAATTCGCCATCAAAAAATCCCGGTACCTTGCGAATATAGTCATACCCGCTTATGAGTAGTGATGTATCATTAAGAGTTCCCCTGACAACTTTGATTTCGTTCTGTTCCAGTTTTTTTGCAAATGTCTCCACGTCTATTTTATCAGTGTTTACTCTTATAGAGGTTGGTCTCTCACTGTCACCACTTGCAAGCATTTTATCTATAATGTCATAGCTATAGTCTTTTTCAAGAACAGCCAGCAGTTCTTCCGGAACAGAATACTTCACCGAATAGAACAGTCTCTCATTCTCTTTGATATCTGGAAAAACTATATCATCCTTACCACGTGCTATGTTTCTAAGCACACCATTCACAAATCCTCTAAGGCTTCCAAATCCATGATCCACAGCCAGCTTGACACATAGATTACACGCTGTGTGATCCTGCACTGAATCCATGTAAAACATCTCATATGTACCCATCCTGAGAATGCATCTTATCAGCGGCTTGCATTTATTCACCTTAGTTTTTGAGAATTGGTTGATAATATAATCCAGCCTGATACGTTTTTCCGTAACACCCTCTACCATTCGGGTTATATAAGCTCTATCCTGTTTGCTCATAAACTGATTCGCCCTGAGAGCCGTTCCCAGCGCAGTATTCGAAAAAGTATGGTTCTTTTCAATATCCAGCAGTGTCGAAAGAACCACCTCTCGGGTGTTTTTTTCCATACCTTCTCCTATACCCTTTCTCCATCGCGCAGTTTATTTCCCGCGAGGAACGCTGCTGTGTCCATCGGCTTCTTTCCCTCTGGCTGAAGTCTGGTTATCTGAAGAGCTCCTTCACCACAAACAATAGCAAATGACTTCTTAGTCACACAGGCTATCTGCCCAGGTGCCATTCCGTCAGGTGATTCTATCACCTTCGCGCCATATATTTTTACACTCTTACCATTTATCTTCGTATATGCACATGGCCATGGCTGAAGTCCACGGATCAGTCTTTCAATCTCAGCAGCAGGCTTTGTGAAATCAATGTCTCCCATGTCCTTGCTGAGCATTGCCGCGTAACAGCTCTCTGCATCGTTCTGAACCGACCTTATAGCTGTGCCATCTTCAAGCTTGGCAAGTGTGGATATTATGAGTTCCGCGCCAGAAACCGCAAGCTTGTCCGTAAGAGTCGCTCCCGTATCGTTATCATCTATAGGTACGATAACCTGTTCTATGATATCGCCTGTGTCCAGACCTTTAGCCATATACATGGTAGTAACGCCTGTATTCTTCTCACCATCTATGATCGCTCTCTCGATGGGCGCAGCACCTCTGTATTTTGGCAGAAGTGAGGCATGTATATTTATGCAGCCATATCGAGGAATATTTAGTATACTTTCCGGGAGTATCTGTCCATAAGCGGCAACAACTATAGCATCTGGGGCATAATTTCCTATCGTCTCCACATTATCACTCTCCCTGAGTCTGACCGGCTGATACACCGGGATTTCGTACTCGAGGGCTTTCACCTTAACCGGTGTAGGCTGAAGGGCTTTGCTTCTTCCCTTTGGCTTATCCGGCTGGGTATAACACGCCACGATCTCATGTCCGGCTTTTACAAGACTTTCAAGAGCCTTCACGGCAAAATCCGGCGTTCCCATATATATAATTTTCATCTGTCATTCCTCCTGTCATATTGAACGTCAGCACATTTCTTCATATCAGCTATTCATATTCGTTATTTATTTCTGTTTTTATTATTGTTATTTATTTCTGTTCAACCTCATGAAGGCCATCCAGAACCAGATCCTTGTACAGCTTTCCATCAAGATGATCCAGTTCATGGCATATAGCCCTGGCAAGGAGTCCCTCACCCTCGACTGTGAATTCTTCCATGTTCTCATCATATGCCTTACACACAACATGCATAGGACGTGTAACGGTTCCGAACTTTCCCGGCAGGCTAAGGCATCCCTCCTCGCCTGTCTGTTCGCCATCAGCCTCTATAATCTCTGGATTTATAAGACACAATGGATTGTCGTCACACACGTCTATCACGACTATCCTCTTGAGTATTCCAACCTGTGGAGCTGCAAGGCCTACACCATTTGCCTCATACATTGTCTCAAACATATCATCTATAAGCGTCAATGTTCTGTCATCCATTTTCGTAACAGGTCTGCAAGTCTTTCTAAGTATATCATCTCCATCAAGTCTAATATTTCTTATTGCCATGTCTGTAATCTCCTTTTCTTTACTCAACTAATTCATATTCTTTTTCATATTCTTTCAAATGCATATGCTTATATCAATACATGTTCATAGGATTAAAGTCAAAGAATACATTTATGCCTGTGTTGGCACATTTATCTTCTTCGCATTTCGTCGATTTCGTCGTTTTCATCCATGCCTCAACTGTGTTTTTCACATCTACAAGCACATTGTAATCCTTATTCTTTATATATATCACTTTTCGGTACATATCTTTTATCTTTGACAGAGCCGGCTCCGAAGGTCCGATAACTGACATGTTCCTCACGTCTTTGAATTTTTCCCTTATAAGAGAATACAACCTATCCATTATATTGGCAAGCTGTTCTTCATCGTTACCCACCGCCATTATCACCAGCATATTCCAAAATGGAGGATAACGCATGAATGAACGATAAGCACTCTCGGTCTCGTAGAACGATCTATAGTCCTGATTTGCCGCAGCTATTATCGCATAATTATCCGGCTTATATGTCTGGATCACAACCTTGCCCGGCACATCACCTCTGCCGGCCCGTCCAGCGGCCTGGGTGAGAAGATCAAATGTTCTCTCTCCGGCTCTGTAATCTCCATCAAACAATGTAAGATCAGCCAGAAGAATACCAACCAGCGTCACATTTGCAAAGTCATGGCCCTTTACTATCATCTGTGTTCCTATGAGAATATCGGCCTCACCTTTGCCAAAGCTGTCCAATATCTGTTCGTGTGAGTTCTTTTTTGACGTTGTATCCCTGTCCATTCTGAGCGTCCTGGCTCCGGGGAACATTCTGCGCACCTCCTGCTCCACCTTCTCAGTGCCGGTTCCATAACCACCTATCAGCTTTGATCCGCAGGACGGACAGGTCTTTGGTTCGTCCACCGCATACCCACAGTAATGACATATAAGCCTACCATCGCTCCCGGAAATATGTCTGGTCATGGATACATCACAATGTGGACATTTTATCACTTCTCCACAATTTCTACAGGATACAAAACTATTGAATCCTCTCTTGTTAATGAAGAGCATTATCTGTTCCCGATTCTCCAGTCTGTTTGCTATATCTTCCGCGAGTTCATTACTTATGATCGACCTGTTTCCACAGCGGAGTTCTTCTCTGAGATCCACTATGCTTGTCTCCGCCATAGCTCTGTCAGAAACCCTCTCGCCCATGTACCACAATTTAAACCGACCTTCCAAAGCACTCTTATAGCTCTCAACAGACGGTGTTGCCGATCCCAGTATGACACTTGCCCCCTCTAGCTCAGCGCGCTTTATCGCAGTCTCTCTGGCATGATATTTAGGCGGATTATCACTTTTATAACTTCCCTCATGCTCCTCATCAATTATTATAAGTCCCAACCTCTCAAACGGCGTGAAAAGAGCAGATCTTGGTCCTATCACCACATCCACATCTCCCTTTCGGGCACGCTCAAACTGATCATATTTCTCACCACTGCTGAGCCGGGAATTTACCACAGTCACGCGATCCCCAAAGTACCTCGTAAAATGCTTTATGGTCTGATATGTAAGGGCTATCTCTGGTATAAGTACGATAGCCTGTTTTCCCTGTTCTATAACTCTGCGAATACAATGTATATATACCTCGGTCTTACCACTTCCCGTAACTCCGTGAAGCAGATAAGTTCTGTGTATTCCGCGTTCAAACTCTTCTCCGAATTCACTCACTATCTGTCTCTGTATATCATTTAATTCTATATCAGGAAGGGCTTCAGCCTCATTTATCACAGTCTCGGATGTAACCTTCCTGTAACAGTTGTCCTCTGTCACTATAAGCACACCTTCATTCTGCATGGACTTCACTGTCGACGATGACACCCCAAGATCTCCGGTGATCACAGACATCGGCAGAACCTTTGACTGCATCAGTGCCCTTAGAAGTCTGAGTCTGGCAGATGCATTCTTTTTTAAATACCTGTATTCTAGCTCATCTGTATTTTCTGCAGTCAAAGCAACATATTTTACCGTAACCGATCTTACCGTCTTTTTTACCGGGAGAACTGTCTGCAGCGCATTTATCATCGTAGAACCATAATTCTCTTTGATCCATCCGGCAAGAGCCAGCAGTCTTCCACTGGCTGCAACTCCCTCCATGCTCACTGAGTTTATAGCCTTAAGCTTTGTCCTGTCATAATCCGTATGGTCAGTTATATCTATGACATATCCTTTTCTCAAGGTGTCGCCTCTTCCGAAGGGGATATTGACCTGGCATCCGATTTTCACGTTTTGTATGAGATCTTCAGGAATGACATATTGGAATGCCCTGTCTATCGCCTCATGGGATATATCAATTATCACGTCCGCATATAACTCCTGCATCTTCTTCCTCCAAAATCTGCATTATCAACTCTCTCTCATCCATATGGAATCTGTATCCATCAATCTCCTGGTATGTCTCATGGCCCTTTCCAGCAAGCAGAACCACATCGCCGGCTTTTGCATGTGTAAGCCCATATCTTATAGCTTCTTTTCGATCCGGCACCCTGATATATTCTGCATTGACTGATCTCAAGCCTTTTTCTATGTCATTTATTATCGTATCCGGAGACTCGGACCTCGGATTATCATTTGTGATGATCGTGAGATCTGCCAGCATTCCAGACGCATTCCCCATCCCAGCTCTGCGTCCTTTTGCTCTGTCTCCACCACAGCCAAATATGCAGATCAGCCTTCCTGTGCAATACGTTCTAAGTGTTGCCAACGCGGTTTCCAGGCTCTTCCTATTGTGTGCATAATCTATATACACATTGAACGCATCAGATACGTTGACTTTCTCCATACGCCCCCTGACATTCACCTCGGCGAGAGCCTCGCATACAATACTCCGTGGGATTTTCAGTATATCAGATGCCGCAACTACTGCCAATGCATTATATACGTTAAACGATCCCGGCAGCCCAACACGCAGCTTCGTAATTTTTCCATCTGGCATTGTACACTCACATTCAGTTCCAACAAAGCTCTCCCCGATCACTTCCCGTAGTTTATCTGCTGTACACACAGGAAAATGCATAAGTCCACTGCATACAGGCATATGTCTGATACATTTATCATAATATATTTTTGAATGATGATCGAGACTGTAACCGATTACCGGACAGTTCTCAGACTTATCTGCACCGAAGCAGGTAGGCGCACCGCACACCGACTGCATATACATATCATCAATATTTACAACTACATGGCTGCACTTTGAAAAAAGAATCCCTTTGCACCTTACATATTCCTCAAATGTTTTGTGCTCATTTACTCCTATGTGGTCAGGAGATATGTTTGTAAAAATACCAACATCAAAATCTACCCCCGAAACTCTTCCGTACTTAAGCCCCTGGGACGACACCTCCATGACGCAATATCTTACACCGTTCTGAACCATTCGGTACATGGTTCTATAAAGAGTGATAACATCAGGAGTAGTGTTTACCGACTGTACACTTGTATGTCCATCATATATCTCTATTGTTCCAATAAGTCCGGTGCAACAGCCCCATGTATCCAGAATCTTTTTCATCATGTAAGCTACTGTTGTCTTTCCCTTTGTCCCTGTCACAGCTATAACCTTCATTTTCCTAGAGGGAAAGTTCCAGAAGTTGTTGCACAATCTTCCTACGGCATTTTTCCAGTCCGGCAACTTTGCTACAAAAAAATCATTAAGATCACCATTTTCACTTAATGCCACGTCGGATTCTAGTCCTATATCAGAGCATTTCGTGGCATCATTGTCTATCTCACAAGTGACATCCTGCTTACAGGCGATTTCTCCACAGGTTA
>USSH01000132.1 GCA_900557435.1 uncultured Coprococcus sp.
ATGATGTGATAACGTTGCTTCAATATTTTGTCCAGCTTATAGAGAGCATAAAGCATTACGGAACACCGAAATTTGCAAGACAGGCCAGGCTTGCATTCATATCAAAGGCTATAAGCAGATCCCTTGTATACAGAGGCGTGTTTACGGATAAGGATATAGACGACTTCATGATGTCCATTTATACAGTGGCATCAGAGTATGATTCAGATTTTCAGGATCTGGTGGATGGCAGGATAACAAGGGCTACATTTGACGAGAAATATGGACATCTTAGATCTGGAACGTATGATATAACATGTGATACCTATGCCAACAGAGATTTCGACCTCTCAAAGGGAAGCGCAACGGCAAGAAAGCAGAGGCAGACGATTGAGCATTTGAAACATACATCGCTAGATATGGTTAAGATGCTTGATGCTCTTGAAGATATAGGATTCTATGTTGATCTGAAGGAGTTTGTTGATTTCCTGAGGGATTCAATGGAAGAGAGGGAATATTTCAAATTTGAATTTACGAAGTCTCTGAGCCTGGCAATTGACATATTGATTGACATAGGAGACAAGCTGGGGATATCGAAGGAGGATATGGCATATCTGGAGGTTACGGATATACAGCTGGCGGTGAGCAGACCTGTCAGTGAGATCAATGCGACGTGGCGGGACATAATAAGAAAAAACAAAAAGACATTTGAAGAAAATTCGATGCTGATATTCCCTGACGTAGTGTATGATCAGCAACAGATAAGCTATATAGAAGTGTTTGAGGCCAGACCTAATTTTATAACCTCAGAGTGTGTAACCGGTGATGTGATCCTTCTTGAAAATTATGAAAATGAAGACCATGAAGATGTAGCGGATGTACGGGATAAGATAGTGGTTCTGCCGAAAGCGGATCCCGGATACGACTGGATATTTGCAAAGGGGATAAAAGGATTTATAACCAAATACGGAGGAGTGGCATCGCACATGGCAATAAGATGTGCGGAATTCAATATTCCTGCGGCGATAGGATGTGGGGATTTTATATACAGCTTTGTAACCAAACAGAGCAGACTGACACTGGACTGCGCAAATGGAAAAATCACGGAAGGAGAATGACATATGCTGCATGCACTTATAACACAGAGAGAAGGACATAACATGTATGGCAAATCCACGGACGTTCTGGAGGCTGCATATGTTGAATTCTATGAGAGTATGGGAATACGACTGCTGCCGGTATCCAATTTCACAAGGGATTTTGATGCGATTGTAGAACAGAATTTTGATCTTCTTATAGTTACCGGTGGGGGAACTCTCCACCCGAGACATTATATAGAGCCACATAATGCGGAGCTTCAGCCGAGGCGCGATGCCATGGAAGAACAGCTGATAATGTACTGTGTTCATAACAATATACCGGTCATTGGCATATGCCGGGGAATGCAGCATATAAACGCTTTGTTTGGAGGCAAGATAAGTTATTCGGCAAGGTTCAAAGTTCCAAGACCAAGAGGCGTGGACCATATGGCAAGGATAGTAAATACCGACAGATATGTAAAGATAAATAATTTCCACAGTGATTGTGTATATGTAGAGAATCTTTCGACTATGTTTTACCCGATAGTGGTGGATGAGGACAATGAATCGGTGGAAGCATTTGTCTCTCCTGCCATGAGTATTCTGGCATTCCAATGGCATCCGGAGCGCATATTTGAAAGTGAGGAGGGACGGCTCTTTTCACGGCATCTTATACAGGACTTTCTTGGAATCCCGAGGGATGATGTACGACCATCGATAGATTGATAAAGGCGGGCAAAGAAATAAATCTAATGCTAAGAAATTATCCAGTTAAGAAAATAATAGGTCGAGAAATCAATCAGTTAAGAAATTAATCGGGAGCATTTGTTGAAATGAAATATGAAAGATGTTAAAATAAACTAGAGTATACTTAATATGTGATGAAGATTGCCGATTAAGTATACAGGTTAAAAAGCAGATTAAGAATGTACACAGGATTACATTTTTGAATATACAAATGCACTATTTGCGGAGGCACTATTATGGAGAACGGAAAAGCTAAACAGCTGCTTGACAGAATACAGGATATAGTCGGAGAAGGTCAGAATGTACCATTTGCAGCTGGCAAGGTTTTGGTCAATAAAGAAGAAGTACTTGAGATTGTTGAAGAACTCAAGACTACAATAGATTTGGAATTGAAGGCATATCATGAGATAACTGATAAGCGTAGTAAGATAATCAAGGAAGCAGAGCAGGAGGCAGACGAGATAATCGCTGATGCTGAGGAGGCCGCATCAAGGATCAGACTCAGCAAGCCAAGCCCACTGTTCGTTGACAGAAAAGTAAAGAGCCTTGGCAAGCAGGACAGACAGGCACTCAGGACAGCCAACGAGATATATGCTGCATCTATTATATATACGAATGAGATGCTCATGGAGATTAATGAGACTGTCAATCAGGCATACAACATGATAAGCATGGAGAGTGACAGAGTCCTCGAGTCACTCAGAAAGAAGTCTGAGATCATAGAGAACAACAAGAAGGAACTCATGGAAGGCCTTATGGACATGAAGAAGCAGGAGAGATATGCAGATATCCTTGAGATAAGCCAGCTTCTTGCCAATGAGCTCTACTATGAGAAGAATCGTTCAAAGGAAGAAAGCCATAAGGATAACGGCGGAGAGCCGGAGATGGTTCAGTGGGAGTTCGATTTTGACGATAAGAAAGAACCTGATCCAATTCGGGTAAAGGCATCAAGAGAACCTGTCAGAGCACAGGATCTGATGGAGAATAATTCTTCCATACATGTTATCAGGGACAATGATCCGGATGACAAAAAGAAAAGATTTGGTGATAGGACACCAGTCAGACTTGAGGAGTCCATCACGGATGACAGCGCAAATGGCGGAGCATCAGAAAATGGTGGAAAACCTGATTTCAGAATAGGTGGTCGTATATCTGATGATTTCGACGATATCAATGACGGAGTTGTGTAAGGATCGTGTAGGTTTGAATGGACTCGCGTAGATTTTGAATTAGGTTTTCTAAATACAGTTTTCTAAATATAGTTTTTTAAATATAGATATGATTGTTAATGTTGAATAAGGTGGCGGCTGATACTTTACAGGGGGTAACGTGTCTATAAACAGATTATATGATAAAGCAACATTTCGGTCTTTGCATTGAGGATGGAACATATACATCATATAATGATGGTGTCGTCGACAGGAGACAACATTAATATTATATATAACAATTCATTTAAAGAGTGGAGGTAAAATTATGGGAATTTTAAAGAGATTTAAGGACATCATGTCATCAAACATCAATGCACTTCTTGACAAGGCTGAGGATCCGGAGAAGATGATCGATCAGTACCTCAGAGATCTTCAGGAAGACCTCAGAAAGGTTAAGTCAGAGACTGCAACAGTTATGGCAGAGGAGCAGAGATGCAAGAGACAGTTAGACGAGTGCGATGCTGAGATAGCTAAGATGCAGACATACGCTGAGAAGGCACTTGTCGCAGGCAACGAGGGAGACGCTATGAAGTTCCTCGAAAAGAAGAACCAGCTCACACAGAAGCAGGTAGCTCTCCAGCAGGCATATGACGCAGCTGCAGCGAATGCAGCCAAGATGAGACAGATGCACGACAAGCTTACAAAGGATGTCGGTGATCTGAATGCAAGAAAAGAGACGATCAAGGCTAAGGTTCAGGTTGCTAAGACTCAGGAGCGTATGAACAAGATGATGGGCGGTATCGGCGATTCATCAGCTTCTATGGATGCGTTTGCAAGAATGGAAGCAAAGGCAGATGCAATGCTTGACAAGGCGAATGCCATGAGCGAGCTTAACTCATCAGCTGCAGATTCAGTTGATGATCTTGCAAGCAAGTACGATGCAGCACCTAATGCTGATGTTCAGGATGAGTTGGCAGCACTCAAGGCCAAGATGGGATTACAGTAATAGCCTTCCAGACAGAGAGGAGCAGTATAGATGGGATTATTTTCAAATCAGTTTGCAAATGTTGTAGAGTGGGAAGAGTACAGAGATGACGTCATCTTCTGGAAGTGGACCAACAGAGAGATAAAGAAGGACTCAAAGCTTATCATCAAGCCGGGTCAGGATGCTATATTCCTGTATAATGGAGCTGTGGAAGGTATATTTACAGAGTCGGGAAGCTATACTATTGATTCACAGATCATACCATTCCTTTCAACACTTAAGGGATTCAAGTTTGGTTTCAATTCAGGACTTCGCGCAGAGGTGCTGTTTGTAAATACAAAGGAATTTACATGTAACTGGGGAACCAGTTCGCCTATCAGACTTCAGGCTCCTGGACTTCCTGGTGGACTTCCGGTAAGATCAAATGGTAAGTTCTCATTCAAGATAGACGATTACAATGTTCTTATTGAGAGGGTTGCCGGTATCAAGCAGCAGTTTACTGTTGATGATATAAGAGATCGTATCAGAGGCGTTCTGGATGGACTTCTCATGAAGTGGATAACAAAGGTTGGAGGAGATGTATTCAACCTCATGGCAAACTCGGTTGATATAGCTAAGGGTATCAAGGAAGATTTGGACATGGAGCTTCTGGGAATCGGACTCACCATCACAGATTTCAGAATTAGTGAGTTTACATATCCGGAGAACATACAGAAACGTGCGGATCAGGCTGCTGAGTATTCAATGATTGGGGATATGAATAGATTCCAGCAGGTCAATATGGTTGATTCCATGGCAAGGGGTGGCCATGCGGGAACAGCCGGAAGCAACGCAACGGATATGGCAAATGCAATGGTTGGCATGCAGATGGGAATGGCGATGGCCAATCAGATGGCAGGTGCTATGAATCAGATGAACAATCAGATGAACAATCAGATGGGCGGCCAGGCAGCAGGAAATGGTGTTGCACCGAAGTTCTGTCCTAACTGTGGACAGCCGACGAACGGAGCAAAGTTCTGTGGTAACTGCGGAACAAAGCTTGCGTAGGCGGCAGATAAATAATAATATATTCATTTGCAAATAAACGCTGTTATGTTATACTGAACAGATGGAATGAAACATATGTTTGGTATATACATAATGGCGTTTTTATTTATACAGGAGGGCTTATGGCAGGACTTAATGATATGCAGCAGCAGGCGTGTGAGCACGTGGATGGACCACTTCTCATACTTGCCGGTGCGGGAAGCGGAAAGACACGAGTGATAACACATAGGGTTGCCTATCTCATGGAGCATGAGGGGGTGAATCCTCTTAACATACTGGCTATAACATTTACAAACAAAGCGGCCAGAGAGATGAGAGACAGAGTTGATCTGATAGTTGGCGAGGGGGCTGACCGTGTATGGGTGAGTACATTTCATTCCCTTTGTGTCAGGATACTCAGAAGATATGCAGATAAGATCGGATATGAAAAGAATTTTGATATATATGATTCTGATGATCAGAAGAGTACAGTCAAGAGTATATTGAAGGATTTTCAGATAGATCCTAAGAGATATCCCGAAAAGATGTTTATGAGCGAGATATCAAAGGCGAAGGAGAAATATATGTCTCCTGATGAATTTGCAAGAAGGAATGCGGCTGATTATGCTGCGACAAAGGTTTCAGAGGTGTACACGGAGTATCAGAGCCGACTTAAAAAGAATAATGCGATGGATTTTGATGATCTCATATATAAGACGGTGGAGTTGTTTGAACACAATCCGGATGTTCTGGACGCATACCAGAACAGATTCAGATATATTATGGTGGATGAGTATCAGGATACAAATCACATACAGTTTTTATTGGTCAAGATGCTGGCGAGAAAATACAGAAATCTGTGTGTTGTTGGCGATGATGATCAGTCCATATATAAGTTCAGAGGCGCGAATATAACCAATATCCTCAATTTTGAGAAGGAATATGAGGATGCGAAGGTTATCAAGCTTGAGCAGAACTACAGATCCTGTGGCAATATACTTGCTGCAGCGAATGCAGTCATACAGCACAATGAGGGCCGTAAGGATAAGGCATTGTGGACTGACAAGGATGCCGGTGAAAAGATATCGTTTGAACAGTGTGATTCGGAATATGCAGAGGGAGATATTGTAGCCAGCCGTATCAAGACACTTGTGAGACAGGGTGTGGACTATAGGGATATAGCTATTCTGTACAGAACGAATGCGCAGTCTCGTGTGCTTGGAGAGAAGATGGTGTATGCGAATATCCCATATAGAGTGTATGGTGGCACGAACTTCTATGCGAGGAAGGAGATCAAGGACATCCTGGCTTACCTCAAGGTCATCAACAACTCTACAGATAATCTGTACTTCCGCAGAGTGGTAAATGTCCCTAAGAGAGGTATCGGCGAGGCCAGCCTCAGCAAGGTAGAGTCATTTGCTGATGCGTATGGATTGTCGATGATGGATGCTGCGGTGAGATCGGATGAGATACCGGGCATGGCTGCCAAGACTGCGGTCAAGATCAGACAGTTTGCGGAGCTTATCACATCCTTCCGGGATATGTTGGCGGATGGTGAGGGCCTTGATTCAGTGTACGACAGGATTCTTGAGGATACGGGGTATGAGTCAGAACTTATAGCAGAACACACAGAGGAGGCCATGACGAGACTTGAGAATATAGATGAACTCCGCAACAAGGTTGTGGAATTCACGGAGGATAACGAGGAGGCCGGTCTAAGTGAGTTTCTTGAGGAGATAGCGCTCGTGTCAGACCTTGATGCCATGTCGGAGGATGATAACCAGGTGAAGCTGATGACGCTGCACAGCGCAAAGGGACTGGAGTTCCCTTATGTATTCATATGTGGCATGGAGGACAGGGTGTTTCCAAGCGGTATGGCGCTCAACTCTGATGATCCGGATGCACTGGAGGAAGAGAGACGTCTGTGCTATGTGGGAATAACCAGAGCCATGAAGAAGCTGTACTTAAGTGCGGCGAAATGCAGGATGATGCACGGCTCCCATAGTTATAATGAAGTATCCCGGTTCATAA
>USSH01000133.1 GCA_900557435.1 uncultured Coprococcus sp.
AGTCCGTATCCCTTCGTCAGGGAATCGCCAAGTGCCACATATATCATTGTCTTATCATCCTTTTCTGTCTGGTTCTGTGAACCATCGCTGTTTTTATCGTCAATGTTTGATGATTCGTTGCCGCTTCCATCATCTGTATTCGCAGCCTCGGTGACATAATCTTTTATTGTCTCTGTACTAGCGTCTGCCTTTTCTGATCCATGGCCTTCCGTCTTTTGTTAGTCTGTCTTTTCTGCCGCCTGCTCCTGTGCAGTTGTCTGTGCATTGCCAGTTGAATCATCACTACTTTTACCATTTGCACCGCATCCCGCCAACATCCACATGCCGCAGAGCACCACACAAAACATACAAAGTTCTATCAACCTACATCTATATGTCACCCTATCACTCCTACTCTCCAGTGAGTGTCACCTTGATCATATCGTGGTGAACCGCCTCAAGGAACTTTCCAAATATATCCTCCGTCCTGACCTTCATACTTGATGTGTTCACACACGGATGGCATCCAAGGTATTCGCCCTTCATAACATCCTCGTCAACAAGCAGCTGCACATGATTCTCATGGTCATTCATTAGTCCCATGACGCTGACCGCCCCCGGTCTGATATCCAGATACTTCTCCATATCCTCCGGCGATGCAAATGAAAGTCTCGCGCTGCCTATCTGCGATGTGATCTCCTTTGTCTTGAACGGCTTGTCGCCCGGCATCATGAGCAGATAAAACTGCGTCTTCTGTCTGTTGCACAGGAACAGATTCTTGCAAATGGTTGCCCCAAGCACCGCATCTATCTCGCAGCAAACTTCCATTGTGTCTGCTGGTGCATGATCTGTGCGCCAATACTCTATGCCGTGATCATCAAGGAAATCATAAACTCTGATCTCCCTCTCAAGTCGTCCTTCATTTGTCTCCGGTCTGCCTTTGTATAATTCCATTTGTTTGTGTGCCCTCCGTTGGTGGTTTGTATATTCATCTTCTCTAGTCATTATCATGACTAAGAACTATTTTTCTCTCATGCATTTACGCGTAAATCATATCACGTTTTCCGTGGCGTTGCTATATAAAACAAGCAATATAAAATCTTGTCTTCGAGAGTGTAAACACATACCGACAATACCTTGTCAGAATAAAAAGGAACAATCTGACAACATCAAATGCACCTGTGTTCAGCTAATGCACTCAATAATATCCCATTGTTCCCATTTTGATAATATTATCTACAACCTATCGCCTTGCCTGAGATACTCAAGGAAACCCTCGCACCCCTGACACACATCCCGGTAAGTCTCATCAAATCGTCCCGTATACCACGGATCAGCTATAGATTGTCCATGCCTTCCCGCATAATCGAGCAGCAAATGTATCTTGTCCTGGTCGTCCGGACCAGTTCTGCGCATCGTGTTCCTCACATTTGCTGTATCTGAGCAGAGCAGATAATCATAATATTCATAATCCTGCCTTGTAACCTGCCTGGCTCTCTTACCACTAAAGTCTGTATAAGCCGTCCTACCTATGCCATGCGCCCTCAGCACTTCCTGCGCCGGCGGATATATCGGATTGCCTTTTCCTCCCCAGATCTCCTCAGTGCTGGTGGCCGCAGAAGCTATATCAAATTTATCTGCTATGCTGAGTTTTTCTACCATGTCCTTGAGGACGAACTCAGAGATGGGGGAACGGCAGATATTGCCATGGCAGATGAATAAAATCTTGATTTTTCTCATATTTCCAGTATTTTCGGGCTTTTCAAGCCTTTTTACCTTTCTTCATTTTTCACTTTTTCTGGCATATTTTGGCATATCTTTGCATATTTTTGTCATCAATTTTGGTAAAAACTTTGGTAAATTTCAAGTCTGTACCAAAGGCAAATCTGCCATTGGAAATCGACAGGTAAGAAATTGGGGATTAAGATATATACTGGCATTCAGCCATTTTTCTCTCATTTTCATCAGGTCATTATGAATTGATTGCTTTTTGAAAATCTTCCTGTGCATCCTGAAATTTAACATGAGTATAGGTATTCATCGTAACACTGATATCCGAGTGTCCCATAATATACTGAAGCATCTTCGGATTCATTCCTGACTTAGCCATATTAGAACAAAATGTATGGCGACACACATGTGGTGTAATCGGCGGCATCTGAACCTTATATATGCTATTATACTTTTCCCGAATATGTTGGAAATACTTTTCCCAATGTAATGCCACCATAGGCATATCATTCTTATCAAGGAATAAAAATCCTGTCATTCCATCAACCATCGGTTCAACTTTGGGATTGACCCTGTCCTTAAGTATTCTCTTGAAACAAGCCATCACCTCATCAGACATTGGAACATATCTCTCGCCACTTTCTGTCTTAGGCTTTTCAATGATATACTGCATCTGACTTGTTCTCTGTAATTGATGATTTACCCGTATTCTTTTGTTTTTAAAATCCAAATCTGATTTTGTAAGTCCACAGAACTCTGATATACGAAGTCCTGTGTTAAAGAGGATAAATATTGCATCATAGTACTTGCAAAAATGCGCATCCTCTTTTATGAATCTTAGAAATTCCCGCTCCTGCTTTCTTGTGACAGCTTCTCTTCTCACACTATCATTCACAATCACATTGACTAATTCAAAGCCAAATGGATTTTTGCGAATCAAGTCATCTTCTTCTGCCATCTGAAATGCCGGTCTTAATACACCACGGATAGTATGAATTGAACTATAACCTTTTCCATCTACCCTCTGAAGCTTGATCAACCAGGCTTTCGCATCCGATAATTTCACTTTGTCGATTCTTTTTTTGCCAAAATCATCTTTTTTCAGCAGATTAATTACCGTCTTATAACCAGCATAAGTACTCTGTCTGACCCCTATTTTAAGGCTTACATATTTCTCAACTAATTCAAGAACTGTAAGTCCTCCACCTCCTGGAACAAGTCCATTAAACATATCCTGTTCCAGTTGTTTTTCCTTTTCTCTTAAAGAAAGCTCCATTTTCTTTCCTTTAGGTATAGGATCATTATGGTCCAAACGCCAACTATATAAATTCCCTTCATTTCCATGAATATCTACATATCTAAAACGATAACGTCCATCTGCTCTCTGGTACTCTCCTTCGTGAAGAATTCTATTGCGATTATCTCGTCTTTTCTCACTCATAGCTTTGTCTCCTTTCAAAAAAGAGAGCCCTAGCATGGTTATTGTACCACATTTGTGCCCCATTTTCTACTACTTTACATATTAAATTGCAGTTGACTCTGCCAGAAATTGTTCAAATTGCTCTTTCTTAAATAAAACTTTGTTTCCTACTAACAGATAAAACTCCCCATTTGGATGGATATCTACAATTTGTCTAAGCCTCTTTTCACCAATGTGATAAAACTGTGCCGCTTCAGTTACAGAAAGCAAATATCGCTTCCATATAGGAATATCTATACTCTGATTCTCTAATTCATTTTCATCATCCATCATATTCTCCAATCTGCAGCTGTCTGACTAACATCGCATCAACCTTTTTTATTGCATCTGTGCTAACAATCACCCCGGCAGTCTGTATTATCTGTTCCTCATTTATTGTGACCAGCTGCTCCGGCAAAAACATTGTTGTATGTCTTAAAAATCCTCTAATTTCTGAAGGCTCAATATTGAAATGTACTGGAATATAATTCTTTCTCATCTTAGTTGTTCCTGGAATAACTGTATATACAGGTGATTTTCCGTTTGCTTTGTCGCAGCTTATTACAATACATGGTCTCCTTCCAGCTTGTATATGTCTGAGTCCACTTTTTAATTCAGCCCACACAATCATATTTCTCTTTATCTTCACTGCAGATCACCTCTCTTTGGTGGAATATACAAGTCAACCTTGGGTTCCTTCTCATCTACACTGAATAATCTAAACCCAGCTTCCCTTACTGCTCCAATTTTTAAATAAGAATCTGCTATTCCGTCTGAAATAGCATCGAGATTTGTTACGATAAGTGCATCTGCCTTTCCTGCTCTCATATATCTTATTGCCTTATAAAACACTTCATCCCTTAATCGTCGTCCAAAAATTCCTCTTCTGAATATTTTCATAGGGATAAGATTGTTATTGTCAGCAAATTCCATGATTCGTTTCAACTGCTTATCTTCCTTTTTCTCTGCTGCAATACAGTCATGCTCCTCATCAGAAGATAGCATCACAACACACTTTATCGGCTGTATGGTCAGTGGCTTTTTCTTTCTTCCTGCTCTCCTCATTTCAAACCACTTCCTTTCTTGCCTCTAAGCCTTCAATAAAAATCAAACATGTAGACATTGCATATTCTCTATCATTTGGTTTAAGCATCTGCAATTTATCTTCCAATACAGACAGATTTTTATTCTCATGTTTTTCCCTGCTTTCAATTCCAAACAACGTATTAGGATCTACTCCATACTTTGTTACAATCTTCAGCATAAGTTCCAGACTCATCCGATGTCTTCCCTGCTCAATTTGCGAATAATGAATATAACTTACATCAAGGCTCTCCGCCATATCATTCTGTGTATATCCATATTTATTTCTAATACTTCTCAAAGTATTACCAACTGCATAAATATCATATATCATCCTGAATAACCTCACTCTCTAACCGATTCCTGATGTATTCCACTGCCTCAGCCTCTGTTGGTCATTTGATGACTGGCTTCCCATAGTCATCAAATACCACTGTTTCAGAAGCAAATACAATGTAGGAATACCTGCCTGAATTCCTAACACTCAATCGCATAATTGTTGTACCTCGCACTCATAGTACCAAGGTCAAATATTGTCACACCTAAATCATTTATGCGATCCATCATTGACTTTAAATCTTCCGGATTTCTTGTAATCTCATAAATATCTTCTACGACAAGTACCTTGTAATCTGAAATCTCAAGAATTTCCATCAGCTGACGCATCTGAGGTCTGTCAACCGATGTAGATGCTCCATCATCTACAACAGTCTGCTCACACTCAATTCCCACACTTAATGCATATGTCTGATCAAGCTCTTTCTGTCGGTTCACATTATTCATACTCATCATTGACTTTATAAACAAAAGTCCTTTGTAAAGTTCTTTTCCGTTATACTTTTTCATGGCTATTACCTTCCTTAATTGAAATATTAAAGAAAGCATTGTGCACGCCGCTTTCAAACTCTGTGCTGTATCTCAAGCACAAGTATATTGTAATCTACCACACCTTAATTGCCGACCGTGTACAGGCGACAATTATGTCGTGTAAACACGACAATCACTTTTCAACTGACACGCTTTTCATCGCTTTCATCATTGCAAGACACTGTCTTATTTGCAATTCATCCATATCTGAAAGAACATCCATTGCCTCAGATAATAGTTCTGAATTTTCTTCATTCTTCCCATACATTATGAAATCAACAGATACACCAAGTACGATTGCCAGATTATCTAATGTCCGTGTCTTAAAATCTCCACCGTTTTCAATCGCTGATAATGCCTGTCTGCCTATACCCACTCTATGAGCTAACTCATCCTGTGATAATCCCATCGCCTTTCTCCTATCTGCAATTCGTAATCCTCTCTCATAATCCTTTTCTCTTGTCTGTGCTTTACTGCTCATAAATCCTCCTTGCCGCCCTTGGAAACGAACAAGTCGGATTACCTTTACAGCACAAAAAAAGACGCACGAGGAAACCAGTATCATAAATACTGTTCGTTTCCCCTGCGTCTCTGGTGCTTCCATCTTTTGATGTGCCCTTATCAGGTGGGCTGTAATTTAATTGTCAATCGTTATATTCTGAAAGTCCCATTCTCAGAATGTTCCTTCATCATTCCCTCGGAATACTTCTTGAGCATCATCACTCGCTTGCATCTGTCACACTTAATTCCAATATTCTGAAGTGCTACAGCAGAATCATCCCCGCATACAAAGTATTCCATCATTAACTTGTTGCATTTTTTACATCTAATTTCTATAACATTTCCTTTGTTCAATTCAGTTCGCTCCTTATTCATACAAAATCATCAATCTACAATTCTGTACTCGTAAAGGAAAGGGAAATCACCTTTGCAAGCCTTTTGCCGGGAGTTCCGATGAATGTCTGCACATTCCCCGGCTTTGCTGATCTAAAGCCAACTGATATGAATTGTGCTGTCAGCACACAATCACATCAGGCTCCGGCTCTTTCCATAAACCACATATTGTTATCTTCATAGAAAAGGAATATTTCCTTTCCATCTACCACACAGGTATAACGCTCTCCAATACCTCCAGCCCTTGTACTGGCTGCTCTGCGCTTGTCTTTTACTCGTGTAATCTCATACTTTCTGCCATCTTCCCATGTTATCTCTTTGGGAATGAGCAGTCCGTCCTTTGAAAACTCTGCAAGTACATCAACATATACCTTATTGCTCAATGTAATCACCTTCCTTACAAGATTGCTATTGCTCTGGAAGCATCCATCTTCCTTGCTATATAGCCTTTTTCTTCTAATATTTTCAGATGTGCATAAACACTTGAAGTCGATGCCACCCCTACCATCTTGCATATCTCCCTGATAGTAGGTGCATAACCATTCACACGCTGATATTGCATAATGCTTTCATACACACTCTGCTGCTTCTCCGTCAATGGTGCTCTGTCTACCAGATCAATTCTTGCTGCTTCGCTCATGTTCCGCCTCCCTCTTCTTTAACTCTATCGCTACTCGTAGTGCAGCTCAATTCCGCTTCGCTTCATTTCGCTCACGGCAGTCGCCGTATCAGATAACCAAGTCCCATATGTTTATGTGCAAGCACAACACATCTGCACCTTGATTATCTGGCACCTCTCGTTGCTAACCTGAAAAGTACCCATGTGGATGTACTGTGTGTTCTTCTTTTGCATTGACTGCCGACAGAATCCTGTCCCGGTACATGAGTCCCCTCTGGATACTGTAAAATCCAAATCTTCTGCGTATCTCATCCACCGCTGAATCCATCTTCATCTGCTTTTCACGCTTCTCCACAC
>USSH01000134.1 GCA_900557435.1 uncultured Coprococcus sp.
TTATAAAATCCGAGCAGTCTATACCGCTCAGGCTCAATCTGCACTCAGCAAGTACATTATGATTATCCATCAACATCCCCCTCATATATTTTTTTATAACACTATGTATATAATACCATTTTTTATATATTTTGCACTATATTTTTGTGCATTTTGTCTATTTTTATCATATATTTTTAGTTTTTTTGAAATTTTTAGGTTTTAGTTTTTTAGCTCAGATTTTTTTGCTTGGATTTTTTTGCTTGTTTTCTCTTTTTCTGATTATATTTCTGACTATATTTCTGACTATATTTCTGATCATATTTCTTTATTTTCTGTATCAGTTCTTCAGGTGCCTCTTTATTCTGATTGATCAGAATCATTGCCTGTATCGCATAAGGATTCTCTCTTTCTCTGCCCACTTGTGTATCATCTATAAGTGTCGGATCGATACCTAATGCCATAAGTCTGTTGTATTGCCTGCTACGTCTGTCAAGTTCCTCTTTTGTAGGCGCATCTGCTGAATGTGGCGCTATAAAGGGTGATATTTTATTGTTTTCTATTTTATTGTTTTCTATTTTATTGTTTTCCATTTTTCCCTTTTCCTCTCGCCATATATGAGCCATCTTTTACACCTTGCAGTAATGGATATTCCAGGATCCCCTTATTATTTTTTATCTTCAACTCCGCTATGTTCTTTTTGCCCAAAGTGTACCCATCTATTGAGTGTGTGAAAATTATATACTGATTTGATGTGTTTACAGATATCAGTGATCTTAACTCGTTGTCTAATATAACGTCTGCGTCATCTATAACAAAAACTTTGTCTTTCTGTGTAAGTATTTCTGATTTTATGAACTTTTTATCAGGCACCATATGGTTGAAGAATATAAACCGTGAATCCATCTCCGCTCTTGCTTTATCTAGCATCAATTTATACAAAAAGCTCTTGTCTGCCCCTGAATCTCCGTTTATCAAAGTCAGCCTGCTCTTTAGCTTTAATTCAAACACTATATCTTCACTTTTTATCTGCATATTTTGTATCATGTCCTCACCTCATATAAAAGCTTCCCTAGCTCCATGTATATCGTACCATTTTATGTAATTTTTGCATTATATTTGTAGTGTAATCTATCCCTTTTAGGAATTTCCGTTTTATGACTTTACGCTTTTACTATTCACTGTCTAACCACTTTCCGCTTTATCCATTCACTGTTTAACCACTTTCCGTTTTATCCATTCACTGTTTAACCACTTTTCGTTTTATCCATTTATTTATATATTAACAAAAAAAGATACAATATTTTCCCTGAACAAGCCTTTTACCCCTTGAAAGATACAAAACATTCAAATATTGTATCTTTCAGAGGATAAACTGGCTAATATGGAAAATATTGTATCTTTTAAGCATAAAACTTATTAACTTGAAAAATATTGTATCTCTTTACATAAAGTCAAACAGCGACAGCTGATTTGTCTCAGGCATTCCGTCCAGGATTCCGAGTTCGCTCATCTTCTCAATGGTTCCCTTGCCTATCTTGGCGCGCTCATTGATCTCCTCCTTGGAGAGGAAAGGTCCCTTCTGAGCAGCCTCGTAGAGCTGCTGGGCAGCTTTCTCTCCCATTCCTTCTATGGATGCGAAGGATGGCATGATCTTGCCGTCTATTATCTGGAATCTGTCGGCTTTCGCTTTGTATATATCTATAGGGACAAAGTCGTAGCCTCTGGCGTACATCTCAAGCACTATCTTGAGATCCTTGAGCTTGCCCTCGTCCTTGGCTGATCTCTTACTCTTGTCCACCTTGCTTATCTCATTGATATGGAAGAGGACTCTCTCCTTTCCAAAGCACATCATCTCATAACTGAAATCATCTGCTCTGATACTGAAGAATGCCGTATAGTACTCAAGCGGATAGTTGACCTTGAACCAGGCAATTCTCCACGCCATCATGACATATGCCGCAGCATGTGCCTTCGGGAACATGTACTTGATCTTCTGACACGACCACACGTACCAGTCAGGCACTCCGTGGGCTGCCATCTCAGCCTTCCAATCCTCCCATTTGTCACATTTGCCCTTGGCAACTATTCCCTTACGAACCTTCTCCATGATGTTGAAGGCAAGTCCGGCATCAAGTCCCATGTGTATCAGATAAACCATGATATCATCACGGCAGCAGATAGCTGTCGATATAGTACACTTGCCCGACTTGATGAGTTCCTGCGCATTGCCCAGCCATACATCGGTTCCATGTGCCAGACCTGCTATTCGCACAAGATCTGAGAAACATGTAGGCTTTGCATCTATAAGCATCTGCATGGCAAAGTCAGTTCCGAACTCCGGTACACCCAGACTTCCAAGCGGTATTCCGTTGATATCCTCCGGGGTGATACCCAGAGACTTCGTGCTGTGGAATAGCTCCATGACATCCTTGTCATCAAGTCTTATCTTCGTGGCGTCCAGTCCCGTCAGATCCTCCAGACGTCTGATCATGGTCGGATCATCATGTCCAAGGATATCGAGCTTCAGCAGATTATGATCAATGGAATGGTACTCAAAGTGTGATGTGATGATATCCGATGTCACATCATTTGCCGGATGCTGTATAGGGGTAAATGAATATATCTCCTCGTGTCTCGGAAGAACTATCATACCGCCCGGGTGCTGTCCGGTGGTCCTTCTGACGCCTGTACAGCCTAGAGCAAGACGCTCCATCTCACATCTCCTCTTTGTCACCGTTGCATTCTCCTCGGCATACTTCTTGGCAGCCTTTTCATCCATTCCGGATGCCTTAGCCTCTGCCAGCAGGGCTTCTTTGGAGTGATCCTTAAAATAATTGTACACATATCCAAATGCTGTCTTTTCCGCGACACCGCCTACAGTACCAGCCTTAAACGCCTTTCCCTTACCAAAAAGAACCTCGGTGTATGCGTGTGCCTTCGACTGATACTCTCCTGAGAAGTTCAGGTCGATATCAGGCTCCTTGTCTCCGTTAAATCCAAGGAAGGTTTCGAACGGTATATCGTGTCCCTCTTTTATGAGTGGAGTTCCGCACTTTGGACAGTCTCTGTCCGGCATATCGCATCCGCTCATTCCTGAATACGACTTTACAAGCTCCGAGTCAAAATCTACAAAATGGCACTTCGGACATATATAGTGCGCTGACAGAGGATTAACCTCCGTGATACCGGCCATTGTCGCGACAAATGAAGAACCGACCGAACCTCGCGAACCAACCAGATATCCGTGGTCATTTGAATCCCACACAAGCTTCTGTGCAATTATGTACATAACCGCGAATCCATTTGAGATGATGGAGTGTAGCTCCCTGTCCAGTCTCTCCTGAACCTGTGGTGGAAGCTCAGGACCATATATCTCATGCGCCTTCGTGTAACATATGTCAGTAAGTGTCTGATCCGAATTCTCGATTATTGGCGGTGCCTTATCAGGTCTCACCGGTTCAATCCTCTCCACCATGTCAGCTATCATGTTGGTGTTGGTTATGACTACTTCCCTTGCCTTGTCACTTCCAAGATACTGGAATTCTGCCAGCATCTCCTCCGTTGTCCTGAAGTAGAGCGGCGGCTGCATGTCCGCATCGTCAAATCCCTTGCTCTTCATGATTATCGCTCTGTATATATAGTCCTCCGGATTCAGGAAATGGACATCACATGTAGCGACAACGGGCTTGTTGAACATCTCGCCAAGCTCCACTATCCTCTTGTTGTACTCTATCAGGTCATCCATGGTCTTTGGATTTCTGGTATCCCTTGTCATGAACTCATTGTTGCCAATGGGCTGTATCTCCAGGTAGTCAAACCAGTTTACCAGTCTAACTATCTCTTCATCGGGAGCATCGTCAACGATGGCTCTAAACAGTTCTCCCGCCTCACAGGCAGATCCAAGTATCAGTCCCTCCCTGTATTTGTTGATGAGACTCATCGGCATACGCGGTCTTCTCGCAAAGTACGTAAGATGTGACTCAGAGATGAGCCTGTACAGATTGACCCTGCCGATCTCATTCTTTGCCAGGATGATTCCATGGTATGTCTTGTCCTTTTTTATGGCGTCAGGTGACGTACTTCCGAGAACATTCAGATCATCCATGGTCTTGACATCCCTCTCCTTCAGCATATCAAGGAGCTTGAAGAACACCTTTGCCGTGGCCTCTGCATCGTCTATAGCCCTGTGGTGATGGGCATTGACAACCTTCAGTTCCTTACACACTCTGTCCAGAGTAAATTTGCCAAGCTCCGGCAGAAGTATGTGGCTGAGTGTCATAGTGTCCAAAACCGTATTGTCGAACCTCAGTCCCAGTTCCTCCGCATTCTTCTTTACAAATCCCGTGTCAAATGACGCATTGTGTGCTACCACTATGTCGTCACCGCAGAACTCCACAAATCTCGGTACTATGACATCATACATAGGTGCATCCTTTACCATGTCATCGTTAATGGATGTGAGCTGCTCTATCTGGTATGGGATCGGAACGCCTGGGTTGATAAACTCTGAGAACGTGTCAACAACCTCGCCGTCCTTCACCTTGACAGCACCTATCTCTATGATCTTATTGTGTTTCTTTGAAAGTCCTGTCGTCTCTATATCAAATACTACATATTCTGAATCAAGACTCTGGTTTCTGGAATTCTTGACCAGATCTTTGAGATCGTCTACAAAATATCCCTCGACACCGTATATTATCTTGAAATCTTTTCTGAGTCCCTTTGTATGATTGGCTATAGGGAAAGCCTGAACCACGCCGTGATCTGTGATGGCTATGGCCGGATGTCCCCAGTCGCTGGCACGCTTGACTATCGTCTCTATGTCTACGACACTGTCCATCTCGCTCATCTTGGTGTGCATATGGAGTTCGACTCTCTTCTCCGGATATGTATCCATACGAGGCACACGGAAATCCTGTATATGCTTCATTCCGAGCACTCTGCAGATCATGACCTCCTTGGCATATGAATCAAACTCTGCGAGTCCTTTCATCCTGTAGAACTGGCCTTTTTGTATCTCATCTCTGTATACTTCCATATCCTCAGGACTACAGAACATCTTAAAACCTATGGTGTCTGTAAAATCTGTGATATAACCCGTCAGGATAATCTTACCATTTCGGAGTTCTCTTTCCTCTGTGCTCATGATCTGGCCGTGTATAACCACTTCTCCGATACCATCATTTATGCTGGATATCTCAAGCAACTGTCCCTCCACATCTCTTCCTATGAACACATCAGGATCATCCGAATATCTTTTTCGCCTGCCAAATGCCTCCTTACCTGCTGGTTTCTGCCCATTATCCCCAGCCGGTGCAGGTGCCGCCTTCGCATCCGTTTTCTTCTCTTCTGCAGCCTTTCCAGTGTTCTTGCTGACAGCCAGCTGTTCCTTACCCACAGCCTGTCCGTCTACTATGATGTCACCGTGATCCCTGAGGTTGCTCAGAATTGCGTCTATCTTCTGCTTTTCAACAAGCGCACTTGCACGGCGAAGCTTCTCCTTGTCAGCCTCACTGAACTCAAATGCAACATTGACACTCATATCGAATCTGTCCTGGAACATCTCTTCCATATACTGCTTTATCTTATCTGCGTGTATACGGGCTATCTTACTATCCTCTATCGCTATGGTTATTACATCTTCATCACAGTACCATTCACCCACGGATCTGGATATCAATCTGTAACCCACATTGCTGAATGATTTTATATCGTATAATATACTCTTCTCATATGCCTTTACGATCGCCTCCAGATTATACTGAGTCGACAGTGTATAATGTTCCTTTATCCTGACTGTATACCTTCTCTTGCCAAACAGGTGCTTTCGCAAGGTCTCCTCCGCCTTCTCAATATTTGGACGGCTTATGATATGCTTGGATCTTATATCAACCTGCAGAATACCCTTATTCTCTATTATGACTACTCTTGTTACATACACCTCTTCCCTGAACAGACTGTCCAGTTCCTTTGGCATCTCTAATCCTTCAAAGACGTTGAAAAATGGCTGTTGTTGTTCAATATCAGCTGACTCAGAAACGTTTTGTTCTGCTGACTCTTCCGTCGATGGAGATTTAACCTGTTCAACAGAGTCGTTTCCTGGCTCTATCACGTCCTGATATGTATTTTCAGGTGTCGTTTCCTGCGCAGCCAGATTCGAAGTCCTTTCAGTATTCTCCTGCACTGCAGGTTCAAAATCATCGTGCCAGTTGGCTGCATCGCCGTACATGAATGCCTGCATCTGCTCTTCCTGCATCTGCTCCTCATAATACATGGCATCCTGCATCTCCCTGGCATACCTCTCGTCAATATTCTCTTGTTCTAAGATCGGATCTTCATTGTTGTTCAACTAATCATCACTCCAATTATCTAATTCCCTCTTCAGAGCCGGAATAAATTCTTCCTCACTCAATCTTCCTACAACTTCACCTTTCTTTATCAGGAGACCACAACCTTTGCCTCCTGCAATTCCCAGATCCGCTTCCTTCGCTTCTCCCGGGCCATTCACAACACATCCCATAACCGCAACCTTGATATTCAGATGATCGTAGTCTGACACAAGCTTCTCCACTTTGTTCGCAAGCCCTATCAGGTCGATCTCTGTACGCCCACATGTAGGGCATGATACAAGCTCCACCCCTCCTTTTCTGAGACCGAGAGCTTTAAGGATCAACTTTGCAGACAGGATCTCATCCACCGGATCCCCGGTGAGTGATACTCTAATGGTATCTCCTATACCTTCGTGCAGGATTATTCCAAGTCCAACTGAGGATTTGATGTTTCCCCTTGTCACAGTTCCCGACTCGGTTATACCTACATGCAATGGATAGTCTGTCTTATCAGCTATTATCTCATGCGCTTTAACGCACATCATGACATCTGAGGATTTGATGCTTATGACTATATTGTGATAGTCAAGCTCCTCTATCATACGAACCTTGTCAAGAGCACTCTCAACTATTCCCTCAGCCGTGACGCCG
>USSH01000135.1 GCA_900557435.1 uncultured Coprococcus sp.
CATGGCAACCCAGAACATTTTTACCATGGACAAAACTCTTGAACACGTATGGGACGCAGAGATTCGGGAATTTCTAAAGAAAGCCGGCATATATTTTACTGACAACTAAACACTCTATATTTTGAGATATATGTAATAAGTCTGAGTTTTTATCTGCTCAGACTTTTTTATTGTCCGTTCTTGTTAGCACTCGTTATATTTGAGTGCTAATTTTTTCTTGACTTTAGTTCCCTGCTGATTTATCATACTTTTTAGCTTGATGTGTCAGTGTACATTTCTATTATCAAGATAGCGCACACAAATCGGGGATGACACATCTTTAAATCAATATCACAATAATTTCAAGGAGATGTATACGATATGAAGAACGGAAATTTATCAATCAATAGTGAAAACATTTTCCCTGTCATCAAGAAATGGCTTTATTCAGACCATGATATATTTGTCAGGGAGCTTATATCAAACGGCTGCGATGCCGTAACAAAACTCAAAAAGCTGTCACTCATGGGCGAGTTTGACGAGCCAGATGAGCCTTACCGCATCGATGTGACCACAAGTGCCAATGACAAGACCATAACCTTCACTGATAACGGTATCGGTATGACAGAGGAAGAGGTTGAGAAGTATATCAACCAGATTGCATTTTCTGGGGCTGAAGCTTTCCTTGAGCAGTACAAGGACAAGGCAACTGAGGAACAGATCATCGGTCACTTCGGACTCGGTTTCTACTCAGCATTCATGGTTGCTGACAAGGTTACAATAGAGACCAAATCATATAAAGAAGACGAAGATGCTGTCTACTGGGAGTGTGAAGACGGTCTTGAGTATTCCATGAAGAAAAGCCTCAGAACAGAGCGTGGTACCACTATCACCTTGTATCTGAATGAGGACAGCTATGAATTTGCAAATGAATACAGGATCAAGGAAGTTATAGACAAGTACTGTTCATTCATGCCTGTTGAGATCTACTACACCAACGCTGACGCTCCAAAGGAAGATCCTAAGGATGCCACTGATGCTGAGGGTTCGACTGATGACACCAAAGATGAAAAGAAAGATGAACAGCCAGAGGCTCCTAAGCCTCTCAACACTACTACTCCACTGTGGGCTAAGCATCCAAATGACTGTACAGATGAGGAGTACAAGGAATTTTACAGAAAGGTATTCCACGATTATAAGGAGCCTCTGTTCTGGATACATTTGAACATGGATTACCCATTCAACCTGAAAGGTATCCTTTACTTCCCTAAGATCAACACACAGTATGATAACCTTGAGGGAACCATCAAGCTGTACAACAATCAGGTATTTGTCGCTGATAACATCAAGGAAGTTATTCCTGAATTCCTCATGTTGTTAAAGGGATGTATCGACTGTCCTGACCTTCCACTGAACGTATCACGTAGTGCGCTTCAGAACGATGGATTTGTCAAGAAGATATCCGATTACATCACCAAGAAGGTCGCCGACAAGCTCTCAGGTATGTACAAGGTACACAGAGAGGACTACGAGAAGTACTGGGATGACATCAACCCATTTATCAAGTTTGGCTGTCTGAAAGACCTCAAGTTCCTCGACAAGATGAAGGACTACTGCATCTACAAGAATCTCGAGGGCAAATATCTTACACTTCCTGAGTATCTTGAGGCAGGAAAAGAAAAGTATGAGAACAAGGTATTCTATGTAACTGACGAGCAGGCTCAGTCACAGTATATCAACATGTTCAAGAACGAGGGAATGGATGCCCTGATCATGACTCAGACCATTGACAGTCCATTTATCACCATGCTTGAGCAGAAAAACGAGAACGTTCACTTCTACAGAATAGATGCAGAGCTCTCTGATAACTTCGTAGGTGAGGAGCTCTCTGAAGAGACTGCAAAGGAATACAAGGATAAACTCACCGCTACATTTGAGAAGGCTCTTGATATGAAGAACCTCAACGTAAAAGTTGAGTCACTGAAGGATGAGAACACATCTTCTATCCTCACACAGCCTGAGGAGACAAGACGTATGCAGGAAATGATGAAGATGTACGGAATGGCAGGCATGGATCCTTCAATGTTCGGTCAGGGCGAGGGCGAAACTCTCATACTGAACAGCAACAACAAGCTGGTTAAGTATGTACTCGATAATCCTGACGGAGAGAACACAGCTACCATCTGCTGCCAGCTGTATGATCTGGCTGTACTTGCCAACCGTCCACTGTCTGCAGACGCAATGACCAAGTTCATAGCAAGGAGCAACGAGGTTCTCGGAATACTTGCCAAATAATTCAAAGACATATGAACAAATATCTGATATTCGGATAGTTATAAAAAGCTGGTCGATACCACTCTCAACAAGTGATATCGACCAGCTTTTGTCCGTTAATATGTAGACATAATCTCTGAAACCTTCTTATTATACTCTTCCTCCGAAATCTGGCATTCATTTTCTACGATATTTAGTCTCTCCTGTACGTCACAGATACCATCCAGTTTTCCAACAAACCAGCTAGGCTTGCCAAAACCTTTCAGATCATTGCATCCCGCAAGTTTAAGTACACCATCCTCATATATCATGCAGAGGTCATAATCTACGTTACTCTCAGCGACAACATAGCGAACAGCATTTCCTTTATCTGAATATGTTATCTCCTGTGAATCACTGAGCTGAACCACATAACTTTCGTTATATTTATTATATTTTAACTTTCCTTCGGCATCTGACATAACAAGTTTATCATCATCGTATACTGCCAGCTCTCCAGCTGCCTCTGCAAGAGTTCTTATGGTTTCGTTTTTCTTTATAAGCGTCTCTGTAGCCTCTCTGTCACGATTGGTGGTAACTATACCCCCCCCTGCACTCATAAATATTAAATAGCTCTCTAAATTGGTTTTCATTGCAGCTAAAGTACTGTCATATGCATCTTCCGTACAAAATTCATCTTCAATTTTATAATTTGTCCCAGTCTTTGTACACCAGTGTGTTTTCACCATAGCACCATCCACATACTGTATCTGGCGGGCACGAACATCAACAGCACCGCCCTCCTGACCATCCATATTGTAATTTATATACAGCCACTTTTCCTTTCCATCACTTCCATAGCTTATATCGTAAGTAAACCCAAAATTTGCAACTCCCACATCATATGTGAGCAGGTTCTTTGCCTTGCCATCAACCAGGTCAAACACCATCAACTGAGGGATGTCGTTGATCAAACCTGTATCTGTAGTCTTCTCCATATATGCAAGCACCAACTGTTCTTTGCCATCGCCGTTGAAATCCACAAGGTCAACATAGTTCAGTCCGCTCATTAAGAATGAACCTCTTCCATATTCTACTTGGCATGGATATTTTTCCATATATGTTTTTACAATTTCATAGTAAGCCTTATACCTGGCCGTTTTATCATCTTCATTTACACTCGGCTCAGTTGTATCCTGAGAAGAAGCTTCTGTTGAATTCTGAAGCTGTGAAGAATCATCATCTGCACTCTCATCTGTTATTGTCTCGGTTATCCAAGTTCTGTCATCATACTGAGCATTCTAATCATCCAGATCGTCACCTAAATCCGCATCCTGCATATCATAGGCGCCATCAGCACCGCTTTCTTGATTCTCAGTTTTCTGTACGCTTTTGACTGGTTTTTCTGCCGACTTGGAAATATCCCTTCCACCGACAAAATGATCCACCAACACGCAGGCGATAAGCCCCACCAGGACTATAACTGATGCAACAATAGCCATCTTTTTGAGCAAAGATTGGTTGTCTGATCGATTCCCCCTATCTTGCAACGCGCCATTCTGATACTGCTGCTCATTGGGTTTCTGCTGCATCTGTCCCCAATTTCCAGGCTGTTTTCCATTTTGACTCAGATTTTCATCAATAAAACTTTTCTGATTTTGTCCTGCATTAATCTTCATCCCACACACCGGGCACACCGGTGTTCCATCATCCATTATATACCCACAATTTTTACAATACATATTGTTCTCCTCTCCCATAAAAAAACTGTATATTGCAAGATATTACAACCACCCTGCAATATACAGAATAACATTTTTTAGAAAAAATCTATCAGCCAAACTTTACATTTGATATTGATATGATATTACTAGTGTGCGAGGATCTCAACTCCATGATCTGTCATGACGAGTGTGTATTCCCACTGTGCGGATGGTGAACCGTCCTCTGTGTATATCGTCCATCCGTCATCCGCATCCTGATATACATCAGGTCCGCCAAGGTTGATCATAGGCTCTATGGTGAACACCATACCTGGTGCAAGCACATAATCCTTGCCTGGCTGTCCGATATGACATACATATGGATCCTCATGTATCGCAAGACCAACTCCGTGACCTCCTATCTCCCTTACAACTGAGTATCCCTGCTCCTGTGCAAACTGGTTGATGGCATAACCCACATCACCTATTGTCACGTATGGCTTGCTGCACACCTCAACGCCTATGTCAAGAGCCTTCTTGGTATCCTCAACGAGCTTCTTCCATGCAGGATCTACATCTCCAAGCATGAACATTCTTGATGAATCTCCGAAATATCCCTTGTACTCCGTTGTACAGTCTATATTTACTATATCTCCATCCTGGAGAATGATGTCATCACTTGGGATACCATGACATACCACATCATTTACCGATATGCACACACTCTTAGGATATCCCTCATATCCGAGACATGCAGGAATCGCATCTATTGACTTTGTGTAGTTATATATAAGATCATCCAGTTCCCTGGTAGACACACCGATCTTGACAAATGGAGTTATATAATCAAGCACAGATGTATTGATCTTTGAAGCCTCCCTGATTCCCTCAATCTGCTCTGTGTAGATATTACCTGCAATGTGTGAACGCTTGTCAATCACAAGACAGCTCTTGCCCCTCTTCTGTGCCTCATACGCGAACACCGCGCCAAACAGTCCGGCTCCGACTATAAGATAATCATACTTTGCCATGTTTCCTAATCCTCCTTATCCTCTGTCAAACTCTTGTCTATCATCGGATACGCTTTGTATCCGTCTACTACCTTAGGGCTGAACAGCACTTCCTTCAACCACGCCAGTGATCTCTCCCTCTCAGCCAGAAGTATGCTGTTTACCTTGCTGTAATCAACAGGCTTTAACAGATCATCATTGCCCATGATCTCTGTAGCCTCATGTACATAATGCTCTCTTACCTGGAATACATCCACAAGCGACTCAAATCTCGTTATTCCTCTTGATCTGTTTGCCATTCCAATAAAGTTTCTCTCGAATACAAGTGAGAAGCTGATTCCATGACAAGAATCTGTAACAACAAATTCAGCGTTTCTGAAGAAATTCAGCCAGTCCTCAACTGTTATATCGTCAACAATCTTATCGTCCATATCCATGATCGCTCTGTTCTTATTAGGATCCTTTGGACGTCCATCAAGGAGAACTACTACCTCAAGTCCAAGCTTCTCTGATACCTCAACCACAGCAGCTCTCTTCTCAGGTGTAGGATCAAGTATATATGCGAGCATGTACTTGCCCTCGTGCTTTTTCTTTGCCTGGTCAGCCAGCGCATCGAATTCACTTCTCTCTGCTACGAATACAGGATCCAGAACTCTGACTGAATCAACATTGTACACATCCTTACATATCTGGACACCACTTGTCTCCCTGAGAGATATTCCATCAAATCTATGCATATATTCTGAGATCGTATCTCTGTCCTGCACGTTACAGAAGTCTTTTTCATGTCCAAATGAAGCTGAAAACGCAATCTTCTTCTTATCCGGATCTACAAAATCAAAGTAGAATGAATATCCGAAGCCCTTGCTTATTCCTCTGTTCCATACCTGATCAGATCCCATGATGAATGCATCAACTATTGAATTGAGCTGCCTGAGATCCCTTATGGTATATCTCTTGCTTATATGATAATGTGCATTGGAGAATCTTCTTGCATGATTATCCTGCACCTCCACATCTCTTCCTGAGCCCGGCTTATCGATCATGAGGACCGACAGGCCAAATGAACGTATTATCTGATGCAGCGCATAGTATGTTGCAACGCTTCCATAGTTTGTTCCAAACCATACACCATATATACCTACGTCATACTTGCCTCTGACCGCATAGTCAAATGCCTTCTCCATGGTAGCGCCATTGGCAATCTGCTCAAAGTAACGCTGTCTTGCCGGATGGTTCTTGAAACAGTGGTCAAATGGCTGTCCTGTGCCCAGCACATCCTTGAGCGGAAGCGGCTTATTGAGAAGCAGCCCAGAAGCAATTGCCTCGTATATCTTAACGCCCTGCTCGCTGTTTACTGACACGATAGATGTACCCTTGCCATCTGTATATGCACTGTTATACTTTGCTACTCCCCAGAAATCTGCCAGGGTTATATCTCCCTGTCTTGGAAGCTTTGCAAATGCACAGTGGCCACAGAACTTTCTTGTGGATATACATGGCAGGAATGCCTTGTAGAACGGATCAAGTGTCCTTGTTCTGTGATATACTGTGCCATCTGTGTACTTAACAGTCATCTCTGTAGACCATCCAAAGTAATCCTTGTCTCTGAAGCCTACCTCAGCCACCTTGCCCTCATTCTTGCCATGATACCTGTTAAGATAATCATCGAACAGCTTTGGCGACGGACCTCCATGACACATCAGGTCGATCGTATAAAGGTTTGATATATCAACGTTCTTCAATGTTGCATAAAGTCCTGCAACCTGACATCCACATCCGCAGAACAGTACAGTTCTGCCCTCTTTTAATATTCTCTTTACATCCGCATATATCTTGGACGCGTCTGCCTGGACATATTTGGATTTTCTGAGCTTGTCAAGATCATCCGGGTTCTCAACAATAAAGTGCTCGACCTTAAAATCATCTGTATATCCGGCTCCACACACAACGCCCCCCTGCTCAAATGCAAACTCTGCAAGCAGTGTGAATATTCCACCTG
>USSH01000136.1 GCA_900557435.1 uncultured Coprococcus sp.
CATAACACCATCTGCAGTCTTTGCAACCTCTGTCATACCGGACTGCGGCTGTTCCACATCAGATGTGAGAGCTTCTGTATAATCAGAATCATCTTCTGCTGCATTTTCAGCCTCAAGCTCATCAAATACACTATCATCAAACACGGACATATCTATTCCATCTGATGCTATTCCATCTGATGCGCTTGTTTCTTCTGATGTGTCAGTGTTCTCTGATATATCAAATGTCAGATCTTTGAATAGATCATCTACATCAGCAGAAGCACTTTCCTCATCACCTTCGCTCTCTGTATCATCCTCGCCAAACGATACATCCTTGTACTCTGGAAGATCATCCATGCTGGTATCCGCCGATGTATCAACTGTAGACTGCGAAACTGACACGTCACCATCTATATCCACAAACTTCTCTTCAACCTGCATTCCTGCAGATTCCATGAGCTCCGTGAGCTGCGAATAGAAATTTCTCACTGTAAACTTGTCAGCATTGATAAGATTCAACAATCTGGCAACATAATTACAGTCCTCACTGTCATCATACTTCACGCTTGTCAATATGTCTTTTACAAACATTCTGAACTCGGCATTAATGTTAGCTTCTCCCTCAATCGGAACACAAAGCATACCAACATCGTATGTGACAGGATTTACATAAGTAAAACCTTTATGTAATATCACATATGATGCAGGAATTCCAAGATCTCGAAGATTTACAATTCCCGAAGCAATTCCTCTGACGATTCCCAATATCTTCTCGGCATTTACTGTATTAGAAAGGAGTGCGTCTACCGTTGTCCTGCCTGTAACATTATATGTAAGATAATCGTTCTCATCATCCTCTTCATAAATGATATCTATGAGTTCTGGAATCTTATTTTCTTCCAGATAATCCAATAATTCTTCATCAAACTCACAATCATCATTAAGAATATATGACAGATATTTCTCAGAACCGATATTTCTCACTTTGAAATTTACTTTTCTCATCAAATATTCCTCCTATCGACCCTCCAAAAGCGCATAACTCGATGCATAAAAACCCAAAAGGGTACACACTCCTTTATTATATATAATAAATCTATATATCGCAAGCAGTTTATACCCTTTTAGAAAATTTACAACATTATGATATAGTATATTTTATTGTTCTATTTTTACGATCAATCTACTCTCCATCATAAGAGTCATCGTAACTTGCATCATCCGAATATGAATCATCCGACGAGCCATCTGATGCATCATCTGACGAACCATCTTCTCCGCTCTCTTTTTCAGCCTTGGCAGCATCAGCTTTCTCTATATCTGCAAGATGTCCCTCGTATGTCTCATTGAATATACAAGCACCTTCGCTCTCATCCGATGTCAGATAGTAGAGATAATTATGATGCTCAGCATTCAGTACACCTTCTATGGATGCCTGTCCAGGATTACATATTGGACCAACCGGAAGACCCGTGTACTTATAAGTGTTATACGGCGAATCCACCTCCAGATCGTCATATGTCAATTCAGCCTGATTATACTGACCATCCGTAACAACATAAAGCACTGACGGATCAACCTGAAGTGGCATATCCTGGTTAAGTCTGTTGATAAATACTCCGGCTACCTTCGGTCTGTCTGAGTCAAGCTTACACTCCTTCTCCACGATTGAAGCCATAGTGAGGACTTCAAAATCTGTATATCCCAAATCCTCAGCTTTCTTCTTATACTCGTCTGTATACACGCTGTTAAATTTATCTATCATGTCCTGTATGAGATCCTTCGCGGTCATATTCTCATATATGTCATATGTGGCCGGGAAAAGGAATCCCTGCAGCGCATACTTTACTTCTGTAGACTGTATCTCAAATGGATATTCAAAATCTCCCGACTTACACTCTTTTAGGAATTCATCTGCTGTACAGAAGCCCTTTTCCTCACATCTGTCAGCTATCTGTTCAACCGTAAATCCCTCTGGTACAGTGATCGTATAGAGAACTTCTCTTGTGGACTCTACATAGCAAAGAGTTTTTATCATGTCCAACGTTGACATCCCTGAATTCAGAGTGTATGTTCCTGGCTGGAGACTTCCGCTGTACTGTGAGCCAGTCATTCTGAGCTGAAAAGCAAGTTTGTACTTGATAAGTCCCGCATCCTTAAGTATTCCTGCAGCTTCCTTGATCGTGGTATCCTCCGGGATCGTGATCTCTATGTCCTCGCCTGCCTCACCACTTTCGGCGCCCTCATATTCCCTCATAAAACCAGTATATGTGGTCTTGATCTTATGAACACCAAACACCACAACGCACACTGCAATGGCGATGATTATTATCGGTCTTACAATATTTCTCCAATCCATTTTTCTCTCCTTTTTGTTTTTCCATTTGCCTGTTTATATAAGTGATGTTATCATAACCATATCTCAATTAAGAAAGGAATGATATAATTGGCAAATCCTATAGTTACCATTACTATGGAAAACGGTGATGTCATGAAAGCTGAGCTTTACCCTGACATTGCACCTAATACTGTAAACAACTTCATCTCACTCGTTAAGAAGGGCTTCTATGACGGAGTCATATTCCATCGTGTCATAAAAGGCTTCATGATACAGGGTGGAGACCCTCAGGGAATCGGCATCGGCGGTCCTGGATATTCCATCAAAGGAGAATTCGCACAGAACGGATTCAGGAATGATCTGGCACACACCAGGTGTCCTCTCTATGGCTCGTTCAATGATGCCTGACTCAGCAGGTTCACAGTTCTTTATCATGCATGCGGCAGCTCCACATCTGGACGGTGCCTATGCAGCCTTCGGCAAGGTTATCGAGGGACTTGACATTGTAGACAAGATCGCAAATGTACCAACTGACTACAGCGACAAGCCTAGGGTTGAACAAAAGATGATGACTGTAACAGTCGATACCTTCGGTGTAGACTACCCTGAACCTGAAAAGGCTTAATCAAAGTTATTATAAACCATATACTGAGATTTGAAAACCATAATAATTTTTAAACTCAGGCATAAACTAAGGGGCAGTTCTGATTGGAAACAACCGCTTTAACGATCATCTCCAACCAGAACTGCCCCTTCAGTATGCAAATGTGGCTAAATCCAAGTATGAATCTGCCTGTTTTTCATAGTCTGATCTTATCTTTAATGTTGATTACAGCTCTACATCCCAGAAATCATTGATGGTTGCGAAGTAATCCTCAGGTGTCTCTGCACGGCGGATAAGTTTGAATGATCCGTCCGGTCTGAGCAGAACCTCTGCTGACTTAAGCTTGCCATTGTAGTTATATCCCATAGCAAATCCGTGTGCGCCTGTGTCGTGGATGACAAGGATATCTCCCATGTCGATCTTTGGAAGCATTCTGTCTATAGCAAATTTATCATTGTTCTCACACAGTGAACCTGTCACATCATACTTGTGATCACATGGCTCATTCTCTTTGCCAAGAACTGTGATGTGATGGTATGCACCGTACATAGCAGGTCTCATGAGGTTGACTGCACATGCATCCACGCCGATGTACTCCTTGTGTGTGTGCTTCTCATGGATGGCTGTTGTAACCAGGTGTCCATAAGGTGCCAACATGAAACGTCCGAGCTCTGTGAAGATAGCCACATCACCCATACCTGCCGGTACAAGCACTTCCTCGTATACCTTTCTTACACCCTCGCCGATGACCATGATATCATTTGGCTCTTTGTCCGGTGTATATGGGATTCCAACTCCGCCTGACAGGTTGATAAAGTCGAGCTTGACGCCTGTCTTCTCCTTGATCTCAACCGCTGTCTCGAACAGGATCTTTGCAAGTGTTGGATAGTATTCATTTGTCACTGTATTGCTCGCAAGGAAGGCATGCATTCCGAATCTCTTCACGCCCTTTGCCTTGAGGATCTTGTATGCCTCGATGATCTGATCCTTTGTCATACCATACTTTGCATCACCAGGGTTGTCCATGATGGTGGTCGATATAGAGAACTTTCCGCCCGGATTGAATCTGCAGCAGATCTTCTCTGGGATTCCTGCTGACTTCTCCAGGAAATCAATGTGTGTGAAGTCGTCAAGATTGATGGTTGCGTTCAGCTTCTTTGCAAGCACGAACTCCTCTGCAGGGGTGTCATTTGACGAGAACATGATCTCATCGCCCTTAAATCCCATCTTGTCTGACATCATAAGCTCTGTCAGTGATGAGCAGTCAGTTCCGCAGCCCTCTTCCTTGAGGATCTTGAGTATTGTTGGATTTGGAGTAGCCTTTACAGCGAAATACTCCTTGAATCCTTTATTCCATGAAAACGCCTTGTAAAGCTTTCGCGCATTCTCTCTGATTCCTTCTTCATCGTAAATGTGAAATGGTGTAGGGATCTCCTTGATGATCTCTTCTGCCTTTGCCTTTGTAATAAATGGTGTCTTCATCTTTTTTGTCCTTTCTGTTTATGCATTGTTCTCCGCTGCGACAAGGTTCTCACTCTTGTGCATCTTACGGAGAAGTGGCTTTTCTATCTTACCTGTAGCATTTCTCGGAACGTGCTCAAATATGATCTTCCTTGGTCTCTTGTATCTTGGAAGTTCTTTACAGAACTCGTTGATCTCCTCCTCTGTGCAGGTCATGCCATCCTTTACCTCTATAATGGCCGCTGTGATCTCTCCGAGACGGGCATCCGCGATACCGATGACCGCAACATCCTTGATCTTCTCGTATTTGCTGAGGAAGTTCTCTATCTGTACAGGGTAGATATTCTCTCCACCACTGATTATAACATCTTTCTTTCTATCTACAAGATAAATAAATCCATCTTCGTCCTGCATAGCCATATCTCCTGTGTACAGCCAGCCGTCCTTCAGGCACTCCTCTGTCGCCTTTGGATTCTTGTAGTAGCAGGTCATGACACCTGGTCCCTTGAGGATAAGCTCGCCAACTGCGCCCTGCTCAACCTCTGTTCCGTCCTCATTCACAATCTTTGCCTGCCAGCCGTAGCCCGGCACACCGATGGCTCCGACCTTATGTATGTTCTCTACTCCCAAATGTACAGCGCCCGGTCCGATGGACTCCGAAAGTCCATAGTTCGTGTCGTACTGATGGTTCGGGAATATCTCTTTCCATTTCTTTATAAGACTCTGTGGCACCGGCTGTGCTCCGATGTGCATCAGTCTCCACTGTGACAGCTCATAATCCTCCAGATGTACATCGCCGTTCTCTATGGCAAGCAGTATATCCTGAGCCCATGGCACAAGAAGCCATACTATAGTACACTTCTCATCACTTACAGTCTGAAGTATAGTCTTGGCGCTTACTCCCTTGAGCAGAACTGCCTTGCCGCCCACTATCAGACTTCCGAACCAGTGCATCTTGGCACCTGTGTGGTACAGAGGTGGAATACACAGGAACACATCATCCTTTGTCTGTCCGTGATGTACATTCTCGACTTTTGCCGCATGCATCAGGCTCTCATGGTTGTGCAGGATAGCCTTTGGAAATCCTGTCGTTCCGGATGAGAAATATATAGCCGCATCATCGCTGTCCTTGATGTCTCTCTTCTCGAATACACTTGAACAGTTGGATGTCAGCTTGTCATAGTCCTCTGCAAATGTAGGGCAATTGCCGCCCACATAGAAGAGTATTCTCTTCTCAGCTATCTCGTCAACGACAGCCTCTATACGTCCGATGAACTCAGGACCAAATACAAGCACGTCGACATCTGCAAGCTCTACACAGTATTTGATCTCCTCCGCATCATATCTGAAGTTGAACGGAACAACTATGGCTCCTGTCTTCAACACTCCGAAATATATTGGAAGCCACTCAAGGCAGTTCATCATGAGGATGCCTACCTTATCTCCCTTCTGGATTCCGCGTGACACCAGAAGATTGGCAAATCTGTTTGCCTTCTCGTTGAACACGCTCCACGTGATCTCTCTTCTGTACTGACATGTAGGATTCGTCTCTATGAGTTCATACTCTCTCCATGTAACTCTTCTCGTCTCCTGCACATCAGGATTTATCTCTACCAAAGCGACATCATTTCCATATTCTCTGGCATTTCTCTCTAAGTAATCTGTGATTGGCATAACCGTAACTCCTAACCTCTCTTAATAATTGCTCTTCTTTCTCAATTAAAAGCTTTAACGCGTTAAATTGCACGCTCTTTACAGTATATCCCTCACTTGGAAAATATACAATAGGCAATTAGGCTACTTGTCTACTTCTTCATCCAACTTCTCGAGCACTGCACTACCGTTTTCCTTCTCAATTACATTCTGACTCGCCTTGATTCTTGGTACGATCAACTCTTTTACACAAAAGCCCAGAACATTAACGATTGGAGAAACAATTGTCGCTACTGTATCAAGTTTAGCTTTCTTATAATCTAACTCTGCCCTATACATATTCTCTCTACTGCTGACTTCCCTTTCGTGCATCTTCTCTCTGCTTTCAATCGTCTTTTCTTTATTCTTAAGATTCGCGTCTACAAGCCCCATTCCATTGTTAACTACCTCACCAATTATTCCTACCAGGCCACCAAACATTGCGCTATTCATAATAGTTCTCCTTTCAAATTTACAATATACAATTCCTATACTTAATCAACAACACCATGGATACTTTAATATTTATAAACCTTCATCATCCAGACATTCACCAACTACGATCAACACTCTTCCAATAATTTTGATCACTATACATGCCATCTTCATATCTACTTTTCCCCCTTTACGTCTAATACAAGTCTGTAAATCTTACGACCTTTGCCAGCCACCAAAAGTATTGTTCCTATAATCTCTCCTGCAATAATCAGCTTCTTTCCCATATTCCATTTCTCCTTCCGTTTTCATCACTCATTTACTAATTACATAATATTAAATTCGAATTTCCAATTCAGTACTCAAAATGGGGCTTTGACAAAATATTTGTAAAT
>USSH01000137.1 GCA_900557435.1 uncultured Coprococcus sp.
CATGTATGTATATACGGATGTATATGTTATTAACGCTTATTACATTGATGTTTACTTATTGTAATTTATTAATATATCAAAACGGTATAACTGTAAAGAAATTACTAATACTTTTTATATTAGCATTTATAGGAGCTATGACACATTATTATTTTGTTGTTTTATTATTTTGGGAAGTATTGTGGCTTATTGCGTTTTCATACAGAAGTAAAAAGTTTAAAATCTCAGAAATAATTAGATATATTATAAGTAATTTTACAGGTGTTGGTTTGATGCTTATTGTATATCCATATGCAATAGAACAGGCAACGGGATCAGAGACGAATAATGTTGGTAATGAAGTTGTAAGAAATCTGTTCAATCTAAAATTATGGATAAAGCAGTTAATATGCTTGTCAGCCGATGTAGTGAGTCATTTAACAGCAAGTAAAGCACTTTCAATAATTTGTGTTGGAATTATTTTAGTTTTACTGTTTGCTTATTTGGTAGATAAGAGAATTAGAAAAAACGATGATAGTATATTGTTTTTATTAGTATCGGTACTTTGTGTGTTTGTTTCAATTACATATATTGGTGGAGAATATGTTTATGAGAGATACATATATAATATAATACCGCTAATAGTAATTGTAATATTTGGCATTGTTGATAGTGTTGCTCTTTGTATTAACAAGTATGCCACAGAAATTGGTAAAACGTTAATGAAGGCTGTAAGTTACATGATATTGCTGGCGGTGCTGTCTAATACTATATGCGGTATTATGTTAAATAATTTTGAATATTCATATATTCAAAAAGAAAGATTTGATAAAATGGTTATAAATACTGATGCAGATACATTATTGGTTGTTACGGATGAAAACAATACATCAGTAGTCCCAACGAGTAACATAATGATATTAAGAAAAATTAATAACGTATATATGCAATCATGGGAGTACATTAATGAGAATAAGATTTTTAATGATTGCGTTAAAAATGGAAGTAACTTTTTATTGTATATTACAACAGATGATTATTGGGTAAATGGGTATGATAGCAATGAAATACTGAAATCATTATCAGAATCTTGTGATGTAAATATTACAAAAATCTGTGATTATGATTTTGGAATCTATTATCTTGTTAATCCGAAGATAAGTTCTGAGATATATTAGATGCGGATGATGTTAATTGAGCAAAGGTAGCATAATAGGGGACAGTAAATTCTGCCGCTCAAGAACATTAAGATTCTTCACACCCCCACCCACTCCATAAACTTCCTCATAGCTGTGCTCTGGTTCTTTACACCTGAGTAAGCGAACCCGACAGTTCTGCTCGGAATTGGGGTGTTAAGGGGCAGTTCTGTTATGACACCGGAGGCGAACTGTTCGTGGGCGAATTCGCGCACCACGCTGGCAACGCCCATTCCTATGGCGGCGAAGTCGATGAGGAGATCCATATTGTTGATCTCAAGTATCTGGCTGCAGCTGATGCCCTGTGAGCGGAGGTATTCATCTACGTGGGTTCGGGTTACATTTGCCTCCTCAAGAACCATTAGGTTCGAATTTTCAAGGATATCTATAGTAGAGATGGCGGACGGATGTCTGTCATCTCTATTTTTGTCCGTGGAGTCCTTCATTCCAAGCAGAGGGATTATATTGCCCTTGATGTTGCCGCGCAGAGTATTTGTGAAATCTGTATATTCCCTGTCTATTGTTCGCTCATAGTAATTGCCAAGATATTCCGGACTTGCCACGAACACATCGTGTATTTCGCGGATAGGGGAGTAGACGATCCCCTTTGGGAGTTCAGTACTGCAGATGAGACCAATATCTATGTCTTCATTTTTCAGCAGCTTGATGGTGTTCACGGTGGAGTGGCAGTCTATGCTGAACTTGATATTTGGATTTTCCCGGATAAAATCCTTCAGATATGCAAGGAGAATATGTTTGCACAGAGAGGTGCTGACACCGATCCTTATATGTCCGATTCCGAGATCTTTGTAATTTTTCAGATTTTCTTCGCCCATATTCAGGGCGTCAAATGCTCTGTCCACATATTCATAGAGAACCTGTCCTTCCTCGGTCAGGGCGACACCTCTAGAACTTCTGCTGAAAAGTGCAGCACCCAGTTCTGATTCCAGTTTTGATATAGATTTGCTTATGGCTGGCTGGCTTATGTACAGCTGGTTTGCAGCTTTGCTTATGTTGCCGGTTTTTGCCACCGTGTAGAATATGACATAGTTGTTTAGATTCGCTATCATGAGGATTCCTTTCTGTTCAATGTGAGGATGCAGCAGAGCGTATTATTTTCTGCCGTACATTTTTGAAACGTGATACAAATAGCTATAACTGTAAGTTATAAAGGCTATTCTTTTTATATATTGTAATTATACCTTGATGAGTGATATTATCAAGAGTAAGTTTAGAGGATCAATGATAGGAGGACTATAAATATGGGTATGACCATGACTCAGAAGATTTTAGCTGCTCATGCAGGACTGCCATCGGTTGAAGCAGGACAGCTTATCGAGGCAGATTTGGATTTAGTATTAGGAAACGACGTAACAACTCCAGTCGCAATTCACGAGATGGAGAAGTTCAACAAGAAGGAAGTGTTTGACAAGAAGAAGATAGCTCTTGTCATGGATCACTTCACACCAAACAAGGATATCAAGAGTGCAGAGCACTGTAAGTGTGTAAGACAGTTCTCAGCGGCAAATGAGATCGAGAACTATTTTGACGTTGGAGCAATGGGTATCGAGCATGCGCTCCTTCCAGAGAAAGGACTTATCGTGGCAGGAGATACATGTATCGGTGCAGACTCACATACATGTACATACGGAGCACTCGGAGCATTCTCAACAGGTGTCGGAAGTACAGATATGGCAGCAGGAATGGTGACAGGCAAGGCCTGGTTCAAGGTTCCATCAGCCATCAAGTTCAACATCGTTGGCGAGAAAGCAAAGTGGATTAGCGGTAAGGATGTCATCCTTCACATCATCGGTATGATCGGTGTTGACGGTGCACTTTATAAGTCTATGGAGTTCGTTGGGGAGGGTATCAAGAACCTTACAATGGACGACAGATTTACAATTGCAAACATGGCTATCGAGGCTGGTGCCAAGAATGGCATATTCCCTGTAGATGAGCTTACAGAGGAGTACATGAAGGAGCATAGCACAAAGTCATATACAAAGTATGAGGCAGATGAGGACGCTGTGTACGATGCAGAGTATACCATCGATCTTTCACAGCTTAAGCCTACAGTTGCTTTCCCACATCTTCCAGAGAACACAAAGACTATCGATGAGGTTGGAGACATCAAGATTGATCAGGTAGTCATCGGTTCATGTACAAATGGACGTATCTCAGATATGAGAATTGCAGCAGATATCATCAAGGGAAGAAAGGTTGCTGACGGTGTCAGAGTTATCGTCATCCCTGGAACACAGGATATCTATCTTCAGTGTATTGAGGAAGGTCTTATGACTATATTTGTCAAGGCCGGAGCAGTGGTTTCAACTCCTACATGCGGACCATGTCTCGGAGGACATATGGGTGTTATGGCAGCAGGAGAGAGAGCAGTATCCACAACAAACCGTAACTTTGTAGGACGTATGGGTCATGTAGACTCAGAGGTATATCTTGCCAGTCCGGCAGTGGCAGCAGCTTCAGCCATAACAGGTAAGATCAGCAGTCCTGACGAACTCGGTCAGTAATAAGAAAATCGTAGAATATGAAGAAGTTTGCTAAGTATGCAAAAGTACCCAAAATGTCATGTTGCATGATTTAGAAAACTTCTGTAGAGATAAAGGAGATAGACTATGAAAGCACATGGAACAGTACACAAATATGGTGACAACGTAGATACAGATGTAATCATCCCTGCAAGATATCTGAATTCATCAGATCCTGCAGAGCTTGCAAAGAGCTGTATGGAAGATATAGATAAGGATTTCGTTAAGCGAGTTAAGCCTGGCGATATCATGGTGGCAAGAAAGAACTTTGGCTGTGGATCGTCAAGAGAGCACGCACCTATAGCTATCAAGGCATCAGGAATCAGCTGTGTAATTGCAGAGACATTTGCCAGAATCTTTTATAGAAATGCCATAAACATCGGACTCCCTATCATCGAGTGCCCAGAGGCAGCAGAGGCTATTCAGGCAGGCGATGATGTAGAGATCGACTTCGACAGTGGTATGATCTATGACAGAACCCAGGGAACAGAGTTCAAGGGTCAGGCGTTCCCTCCGTTCATGCAGGAGATCATTAAGAGTGAGGGACTCATAAACTATATAAATAGCAAGAATTAGTATTATTCAGAGGGGAGATGATACAAATGAGATGTGTTAATTGTGGAACAGAGTTTGCTGACGGATCAGCACAGTGTCCTGTATGTGGAGCTTCAGCGGCAGGACAACAGGCACAGCAATCATACGGCGGACAGTATCAGCAAAATATGCAGCAACCGTATGGCAGTCAGTATCAGCAGAACATGCAGCAACCATATGGTGGGCAGTATCAGCAGAACGCGCAGCAGCCATACGGCAGTCAGTATCAGCAGAACGCGCAGCAGCCATACGGCGAACAGTATCAGCAGAACATGCAGCAGCCATACGGCGGGCAGTATCAGCAGAACGCGCAGCAGCCATACGGCGAACAGTATCAGCAGAACGCGCAGCAGCCATACGGCGAACAGTATCAGCAGAATGTGCAGCAGCCATACGGCGGGCAGTATCAGCAAAACATGCAGCAGTCATATGGTGGCCCGTCCCAGCAGAATAAACAGCAGGTAAATAACCCGGGAATTGGAATGGGATGGTTTAAGTTCGTCATATATTTCCAATTGTTTGCAAATGCTTTTGTAAATATAATAAATGGAGTAGCTTACCTTACGGGACGGCTGTATTTGGGAAAAAAAGATTTGGTATATGCTTTTTATCCGTCATTAAGGATATTTGATGTGTGCTTAGGAATAGGGTATTTGCTTATTGCCGGATATGCGATATATACTCGTATGATGTTGGCAAAATATAAAAAGACAGGACCTTTGAACCTGTATATTTGTATGGGATTAAATATCTTAATGGGAGTTCTGAGTTATGCTGTCGCGTCGGCATTTGCAGGAACGGGAATGATGGCAGAAGCAGTAACAAGAAGCATGATTCCATCTATAGCTTTACTGGTTTGGGATGTCACATACTTTAATAAGAGAAAACATTTATTTGTAAACTAGTATACATGAAACTGAAAATATAATGAAAGAAGGAATAAGAAAATGCAGTGTAATTTAGCCGTAATAAAAGGTGACGGTATCGGCCCTGAGGTAGTTACAGAGGCTATGAAGGTTCTCGATATAGTTGGAGAAAAGTTTGGACATACATTTGACTATGAGCAGATCCTCATGGGTGGATGTTCAATAGATGCAACTGGTGTGCCTCTCACAGATGAGGCTGTGGCAGTTGCAAAGTCAAAGGATGCGGTTCTCCTTGGTTCGATCGGAGGAAATACATCCACATCACCATGGTATAAGCTCCCTCCAAATCTCCGCCCAGAGGCAGGACTTCTGAAGATCAGAAAAGAGCTTGGCCTCTTCGCAAACCTTCGTCCAGCCAATCTCTACGATGAGCTTAAGGAGGCATGCCCACTCAAGGCAGAGATCGCAGAGCGCGGATTTGACATGATGATGATGAGAGAACTCACCGGTGGTCTCTACTTCGGCGAGAGACACACAGAGGAGGTTGACGGAGTCATGACGGCCGTTGATACCCTCACATACAATGAGAACGAGATCAGAAGAATTGCAATCAAGGCATTTGACATAGCTATGAAGAGAAGAAAGAAAGTCACATCAGTTGACAAGGCCAATGTCCTTGACTCATCAAGACTCTGGAGAAAGGTAGTTGAGGAAGTGGCAAAGGATTACCCAGAGGTTGAGCTTGAACACATGCTCGTCGACAACTGTGCAATGCAGCTTGTGAAGGATCCTGCACAGTTCGATGTGGTTCTCACAGAGAACATGTTCGGTGACATCCTTTCAGACGAGGCGTCCATGATCTCAGGTTCTATCGGAATGCTTTCATCAGCATCACTTAACGAGACAAAGTTCGGTATGTATGAGCCATCAGGCGGATCAGCACCTGACATAGCAGGACAGAACAAGGCAAATCCAATAGCAACCATCCTGTCAGCAGCCATGATGCTCAGATACACATTTGACCTTGACAAAGAGGCAGATGCGGTGGAGAACGCTGTAAAGCAGGTGCTCAAGGACGGTTACAGGACCATAGATATCCACTCAGAGGGAACACAGCTCGTAAGCTGTTCCGAGATGGGTGATCTTATCTGCGATAGAATATAGAAAGAACCATTATTGGAGGAGAATAAGATGAAGAGTGATAATGTTAGGGTAGGAATGCAGCAGGCGCCACACAGATCTCTGTTCAACGCACTGGGCATGACAAAGGAAGAGATGGAGAGACCTTTAGTAGGTATCGTATGTTCATACAATGAGATAGTTCCAGGTCACATGAACCTGGATAAGATAGCACAGGCAGTAAAGATGGGAGTTGCCATGGCAGGCGGTACACCTGTTATGTTCCCTGCGATCGCTGTGTGTGACGGTATAGCGATGGGACACATCGGAATGAAGTATTCACTGGTTACAAGAGATCTGATCGCAGACTCAACAGAGGCTATGGCTATAGCTCATCAGTTTGACGCACTGGTTATGATCCCTAACTGTGACAAGAACGTTCCTGGACTTCTCATGGCTGCAGCTAGAGTAAATGTCCCAACAGTATTTGTATCTGGCGGTCCTATGCTCGCCGGACACGTAAAGGGAAATAAGACAAGCCTTTCAAGCATGTTCGAGGCTGTAGGTTCATATGCAGCCGGAACCATGACTGAGGAGGAT
>USSH01000138.1 GCA_900557435.1 uncultured Coprococcus sp.
ATTCGTGTTTAACAGTTTTCCGCTTCTTGTCTCATTGGTAAGTCTGTCATTCGGAGGAGTAATGCTCATCGATAATGTGCTGTACGACCATATCGCATACAAGAAGTACGATGCATATTTTTCCGATCCGGATTCCGGTCATATTCCATCATCCGGATGTGGTATGGCAAGAATGTGTTCATGGGATTATGATCCTAGAATGGACTCTTTCAGACACGCTAGCTACAACAGGCTCACCAACTACAGCGAAGATTGTATCAGACATATATACGACCAGGTATCCGATCACTCCAAATATAGCTGGTATACGCTGACAGCTTTCATCATCACATTGTCGTCGATCGGCGTGATCGCGGAGATCATGCAGCTTGTCAAGCCAGATTTCAGATATTTCAGAATGCCCACAGCATCTACATTGTATTCTGTATCTATGATACTGATACTGTTAAATGGCGTTCTCAATATTCTGATCCTTCTGAGAGCCAGATCCCATTATCAGAAGATGGCTGATTTCTCTTTCTATGCAGGGAACCCAGACTCGGACAACTTAGCTGTAAGCCATCTGTTCAGGCACCACTTATATGCAGGAAATATATCGGAACTTGCCATAGCACGCGGCATATACAATTACAATTTCTGTATGTTTGAACAAGGGACATGTACCTCGGACATACAGCCGCCTGACGACAGATATCATCCTATGTATATCGTGAACCAGAAGATACATCTCATCACAGATATTGCCCTGTGTATATTTGTCGCTTACTTCAGCATGGCCGTATGGCACACCAACAACCTGCACAATATAATACTGCTGCCGGTTCTGGCCGCAATATATGCCATATGGACATTTTTGCTTTATCCGGTCATAAAGTACAAGAGCATCAAAAAGTATATCCACAGGCTCAACTCCAAGCGATGAAAAAAGGATGAAGAAGGATGAAAAAGGGATGCGAAAAACCTTGATCAAGTTTTTCACATCCCTTTTTCATGTAATTACATCATATACCATCGTGCGTAAGCGAGGAACCAGAATCATCCGCTTTACATCTATTCTTCATAAAGAGTATCACCGCGAAGACGAGCGGCACAAGGAATATCATCTTTGCCCACTTCATGCCCAGCGCACCGACCACAAGACTTATGGCAAATATCCCGAGCTGATCTCCAATCCCATATGCAAATGTCGACAACGCCGACGCTCTTCCACGGACTGAAGAATCAACACTTTCCATGACCATCATGTTGATGAGCTCCTCCGCAGAAAAATAAAAACCATACATACATCCCCAGAGAATACCTATCAAAAGTACTGAATCCGTGTGTCCGACTCCTGCAGTGAAAGCTATACCTGAAACCAGACTCAAAACTATGCCTATTCGAACCACGTACATACGGTGTATTCTGTCTGCCAGTATCCCTATGAGTACATTTATCACCAGTGCTGTAAGTGGCTGAATAAACAATACCATGTTTACGCTTTTCTCTCCCATCCCGGAAAATGCACACATCGGCTCGTTATAATATGTGATACCCGCAGTGGCGATACCCACCACGCTTATACCTATGAGCAGCCTCTTAGTCTCAGTCTGCTGCCAGATATTTCTCATAGTTCTTATAAAATGTATATGACCATCATCGGGTCCCGCCTGCTCTGCATTAGACTGCACCTGACCACCGTCAATTTCTGCCCGACCTGACTCAGACTGCACCTGACTTGATTTATCTTCTGAATCATACTTTAAATTAACGTGAAGCTCTTTAGTACCTTTTTCACTCTCTGGCATCCTGTATATCAGTACAAGTGCCAGGCATATCGCACCGCCGATGATCCCCACAAGAAACAACCTCTGCCAGCCGTAGCCTGACTCGCTTACAACTAGAGATCTGAACAGCGGAATACACATTGCGGCTGCCATGGCTGCCCCGCCGCATATTCCCCTCACTGTGGCGCGTTTGTCAGCCGGCAGCATGTCAACTATGTATATCATATGTACGTCCAGCGAATATCCAAGTATCAATATTCCATTTCCCAGAAGATACAGCATCAGGCTGTCCGCCAGCATACATATAACGCTGCCTATCGCAAGAAGGGCAACATTGAAGGCCAGCATCACCTTTCTTCCTACAATATCTGCATATGATCTCACAAACGGAGTGAGCATCCCAATGAGATAAAATGGCAGCATCATCCTGCTCATGTACGCTATAGCAGAGTCACTATCAATTTTCTCCGGTATCATAAGGAATGTCCGCGCCGCAAGCGACTGTGTTCTTCCAAATATCTCCGTACAGTAGGAATCTATGAGCTGAATCAGGATTATGAGCACAGAGACTGTGATAACCGAAACTGACAACCTTTTCTTTTTATATCTCTCCATGCCGCTATTCATTCAATGCTATTTTCTCCTGTATATCTTTATTTAAATCTTTCAAGGCGTTTCTGTCACCATAAGTCAAAATATGATATTTCTTCTCACCAGTCTTCTTTCTCAGCACATGCGATACTGAATATATGTCATCTGATTTAGTATCGCTTATTCCTTCAACTCTAAACGAATACGGAACTTTACATTTTCCCTGTATCTCTCCCAGCGAATTTTTGTCATCCCCTAAGCATACTGTAAACTCCTGATTCGCAACTCCTAATTTATAAGAAAACGTCTTCGTCTCTATGTCTGTGATTACGCTCGCGTCTTTATCGGTAATATCACTCAATTCAATAAGGATACCAGTTTTCTTATCTGCAAGGTCATAGGGATGATCTTCATTGAAAAATATCTCGCCCGGTCGTAGTCCTTTCTCAGTCAATGCATGATTATAAAAATCATCTGCCTTTAGGCATGATGCCACTCCGGTTAAATGCATAAATGAAGATTTCTTAAACATAACCTCAACATAATCATTATTGAATACAAACATAAATGTATTTCCAACAAATATTTCTTTATATTTTAAAGCCGCCCTATGTATTCTACGTATTATCTGTGACTTTCCCAATATTCGCCTCCTTATAGTACATAAAAAGGGAAGCTCATCGCTTCCCTTTTTTGAATAACCACTGGCCGTTCGCCTTGATATCACTCAAAGCATCTGCGTATGACCTAATCCTCATACTGGATATGATATCGTACCCTAAGTACTTTCGTATCACTCGAATCATTATATTGATATAATCGCAATAATATAGCCACGGATTCTTTGTTGCTCCGTGTGCAACCCAGTGCTTTCTTATCTATTATACTATACTAAACATTTGTAAATGTCAACGTATATCCCTTACTTACCAACTTTTCTGAAATTCTTCTTACCACGTCTGACAACAACTCCCTCGCCGTCAAACTTCTCCTCAGGGATTGCAGTCTGAACATCAGTAACCTTCTCACCGTCCACAGCTACACCACCCTGTTCTACGGCACGTCTGCCCTCGTTACGTGATGTTACAAGTCCTGACTTTACGAGGACTGACACGATATCGATCGAGCCGTCTTTGAAGTCGTCTGCTGCAAGTGTTACTGATGGCATGTCTGCTGCAACACCCTTTGAGAACAGCGCTCTTGCACTCTCCTGTGCCTTTGCGGCCTCCTCCTCGCCGTGTACAAGCTTTGTAAGCTCATATGCAAGGATCTCCTTTGCCTGGTTGAGCTGGCTGCCCTCCCAGCTGTCCATCTTGTCTATCTCCTCAAGCGGAAGGAATGTCAGCATACGGATACACTTCAGAACATCTGCATCTGCAACATTTCTCCAGTACTGGTAGAACTCAAACGGTGAAGTCTTGTTAGGATCAAGCCATACAGCACCCTTCTGTGTCTTGCCCATCTTCTTGCCCTCTGAGTTGAGCAGGAGTGTGATAGTCATGGCATATGCGTCCTTGCCAAGCTTTCTTCTGATAAGCTCTGTACCGCCGAGCATGTTGCTCCACTGGTCATCACCGCCGAACTGCATGTTGCAGCCGTACTTCTGGTACAGTGCATAGAAATCGTAGCTCTGCATGATCATATAGTTGAACTCAAGGAAACTGAGTCCCTTCTCCATACGCTGCTTGTAGCACTCTGCGCGGAGCATGTTGTTTACTGAGAAGCAGGCTCCCACATCACGTAGAACATCAACATAGTTAAGATCGAGAAGCCAATCTGCATTGTTGACAAGAAGTGCCTTGTCCTCTGAGAAGTCGATGAACTTGCTCATCTGCTTCTTGAAGCAGTCGACGTTATGCTGGATAGTCTCCTTTGTCATCATCTGTCTCATATCTGTACGGCCTGATGGATCACCGATCATGGCTGTACCACCGCCGATCAGCGCGATAGGCTTGTTTCCTGCCATCTGAAGTCTCTTCATAAGACAGAGCGCCATGAAATGGCCTACATGCAGGCTGTCCGCAGTCGGATCAAATCCGATATAGAATACTGCCTTACCGTTATTTACCAAATCTCTAATTTCATCTTCATCTGTTGTCTGTGCTATAAGCCCTCTGGCTACAAGCTCGTCATAAATCTGCATGTCCTATAGACCTCCTCTTTTTCTTATATAGTAGGTAATTGTGAAACACCTCTCTCACATCTTTGTTATGTGAATTTCACCATTATCTATTTCTTATATCTCTAAATCCGTCGCAGTCATTTACATCATCGCAATAACTCTTATCAATATAAATATACAACAAACTGCCACACAGACAGTTATTATAACATTTAACCATGTCCAGTGACAAGTAAGTTCAACCATAAATATACCTGTTTTGCTATATTATTGACTATTATTTACTATTTCTCATCTGCATCTTCCTGTTTCTACATTCTTTTGTTTCTACATCCCCCTGTTTCTGCATTCTCTTTTTTCTGCAGATTCCGGCCGCCATAGCTGCCAGCAGAAAGATATAAGGTGTTGTGAGCGACTGGTTAAGGTTAAATAGCGCCTGAGTCGCATAGCCTGCTATTCCCAGGGCGATAGCTGTACATTCACAGAGATCCTGGCCAGCACCATCAAAGGCGCACCTTATCATGCTCACAAATGCCGACACGATAAGTCCTATATATGCAACAGCGCCAACTATTCCCGTCGTCACCAGATACTGCAGGTATTCGTTATGTGCATTGTCGTATACGACCCCAACCGTATTCATCATCTCATCATAATATCCATCAATCATTATCGTTTTGACCGATTCATTTCCGTATCCGAAGATCTTATTTATTAAAGGGAAATCTCTGTAAGACTCAGCCAATCTCTTCCACACATAACCTCGATAATTCCCCCAAGAATCATCTATCTTGAATACATGTCCGGCTTTCAAAGATGCGTATACTATCGCACCTATTACACCTGCTGCCACCAGACTTGATGCAGCGATGAGAGCCGGCTTTCCGGATAATTTTCCAGAGATCTTTTCCGTCTTTTTTCCCTGGTTATCAGCCGCATGTCCATCTGACTTCTTCTTTCTAAAGTTTCCGGCATGTGTGACGATCTGAATGATAAAGTTAACAAGTCCAAGTACTGTGCAGACCACAACGACGCTTCCCGTATGTCTCGCGAATTCGCTTATTCCATCCAGTTTTTCCACACTCTCCTGCGATGTCCTTATCATCAGACTCACTGTCAGGGATCCGAGAGACATAGCAAACATCATCTCCAGGAATTCCTTCAGCTTTCCGCTATATGCTGCAATCAGAATTACCACCACCATGGCAGCTCCGACACCGGCATAGGCAAGATTTGCATTTGTGACTACTATCGCTGCGGCTCCGATAAAAAGTGCAGCCCACGAAAGCAGTTTTGTCCAATTGATCTTCCACACCGCGCCGCCGTCATATATCGGTCTTCCATCAAGCCCGAGTCCCAGTGCCACCGGGATCAACACACATATAAAGCTCGCAAATATATCTATATTGCCGAAGGTTGATATGTATATATCCTTTATGCTCGAAGAAAGTCCCTCTCTTATACCCAGAAAATCAACACCTATATATTGAAACACAGCTATGATCCCTGTAAATGATCCGGCTGCCAGAAAAGCGGGCAGTACGAATTTCTCCAGCTTGAGCCCCCGCCCCATACATATATAAAGTATGACTATCAATATCACAAATTGCAGGCCACAGCGTCTCCCTGCCTCTCCGGTATAGGCATCAAGCTTATCTTCCGAAAGTGCGAATGCTGCCAGATTGGATACCAAGAATCCAGCCATGAACAAGTCTGCCGCAATATATCCATTTTTACTCTTGAACATGTCAAACGGTCGTCTCCCGTCGAATATGTCAAGCAGCACAGCAAGCGCCATAAGAACAGCATATATACACAGTGCCACCTCGAACGCCTTATACTTGGTGAGCGTTATGTCAAAATATTTGTCATGCATTATGAGCGGATACAATATTCCCATATATAACAGAAATGCTATGCTTAGGCCATTCTGCGTGGTCCTTCCGTCACCGCTTTTCTTTTTATATATCTTATTCATCTCTTGTCTCCTTTACAGCAACGGCGACAGCAGTCTGAGAAGCGGCCCGATCAGTGTCACCTTGCTCGTATTATTCCTGCACCACAGCATATCTATCTCTTCTGACTCGTCAAATGTTGCGAGCATATCCTTCTTGACATCCTCTATAGCTGCACAGTCGTATAGCAATGTGCCGCACTCAAAGTGGTGATAGAAGCTTCGATTGTCGAGGTTGATCGATCCAATAGAAGCCAGTCTGTCATCCATAAGCAATGTCTTTGAGTGAATAAAACCCGGTGTATACTGATATATCCTGACTCCGGCAAGGAGGAGCTCCTTGTAATTGGACTGTGTCATCTTATATATATACTTTTTGTCAGGTATGGCAGGTGTGACTATCCTCACATCCACGCCTCTCTTGGCAGCAAGCTTTAGGGCT
>USSH01000139.1 GCA_900557435.1 uncultured Coprococcus sp.
ACCATAACTGCTGACAGACATAAAATCCATTGTTACCGGACTCTTCAGTCTCTTCGCAAGTTCGCACATAAAGAACACACTGCCCTTGAGTATTCCTATCAAATGTATCGTCTTGCCTTCATACGCCTTATCGATAGCCTCAGCCATCTCGCTGATCCTGGTTTCTACCTCACTGCTGCTAAGCATAACACCAATCTGTTCCTTCAACTTTTTGTCCTCCTGTATATTCTAAAAAGTTCTGCTTTATATATAATCTGATATTTCATAATATTATATTTCATTTATAGTCCGATATTATATTCAAATATCACTTTCAAATGTCATTTTCAAATATTATTTTCAAATGTCATTTCTATGATTCTATGGGTGTTATCTGTCACCTTGTAATTCTCCCCTATTCTGAGTCCAACCACCCATACAACCTCTGATCCGGAAGTGACCAGCGGGACATCTCGCCTCGTATCTGCAGGAATTTTCGCGTCTGTGAAAAGCCTGTTGAGCTTCTTTCTGGCTCCTTCAGAATTAACCACGATGTAATCTCCAGTTTTCATTGTCCGCAACTGCAAACACTTTTTTATTCTATCATAATCAAGATACTTCGTACACTCTTTTTTTGAAAGGTCCAATAATTCAGGTCGATCATATATTTTTACCAAAAGTCTCCCTGAATTCCATTCATAAACACCATCCGAAGCTATATCTATATCTATGTCCACAGCCGAGGCATCGTCCAATTGAGAATTATTATCATTTTTGTTGTATGCCGAAAAAACTATATCACCATACCTGACAAACGCCCGACCCCCACCGGGAAGATCTATGCCTGCTCCGGTATCTGCATTGTACAGCTTCATCACTTCCTGTACATGGCTTCTTCCAATATCTTTCAAGCCCCCACAGACCATGCCGATAAGCCTCCGCACCGCCAGCTCCTGTACCAGCTTGTCCTGTCCGAACAGGCTGTCACGATCAACACTGTAAGATCTTCCTTCATTCGAGATTCCCGTCCATCCACATGTCTCCATGGATATATCTATCCCCTGGCTCTGCAGGAACTTTTCTGTAAGGCCTGACACCAATCGTTCATAGTCCGCTGCCATCTCTGCCATGGAGCATATGTGTTCCACCGCCTGATCATTTATCTCCCGCATAACCGGAATTATTCTGTGTCTTATCTTATTTCTTGTGTAATCATCCTCATCATTCGTAGCATCAGTACAGAACGAAATGCCATGCCGTCTCAGATAATCCTCTATCTCGGCCCTGTCACATGACAAGAGAGGCCTCACAATCCCGTCCCTGACTGGCGCGATACCCTTCACGCCGCCCATTCCGGTTCCACGCGCCATGTTAAATAGCACCGTCTCCGCCACATCATTTCTGTTATGAGCCACAGCGATAACGCAACCTTCCTGCGCATACTTTTCCTTTATATCATCAAATGCACCATATCTCGCAAGTCTCCCGGCTTCCTCGACAGTGAGTCCCTGCTCCGCTGCCATAGTCTGCACATCAATATTATACGAGCTGCAGTCCACTCCGTAGAAATCACACATCTTCTCCACATATCCCTGATCAGCATCGGCTGCCTCACCGCGTATCATATGGTTTATGTGGACGACATGAATGTTCACCCCGAGATAGTTTCTGTATTTTGACAATACAGTGAGCATACTGATCGAATCTGCCCCTCCTGACACACCACACACACAATGTCTCGCACCGTCAAACATGTTATTTTTTTCTATATATCTAATGATCTTCTTCTCAAAAGCATCCGTCTTATCCGTAATCTTATCTATAATATTGCACATTATCATTTTCTCCATACCGTCAGTACATTTGCCTTTTATTCCACCGCGTAACTACCGCAATGCTCATTATATCATATCGCCTGTCGGCTCAATGTGGGCATTCGCATTATGACGTCTTGCGCAAGCGCAACCGTCGCAATGCTCATTATATCATGATTCACACCTACGGTGCTTAACGTTGCTATCGCAACTATCATGATCCAATTCGCCGCTCGCCAATCATGCCAGCATGTTGGCTCACTTGCGCTCATTATATCACAAACCACAAGTCTATGCTGCACCTCTTTTGTCGTTTCTTCCAATCACCACCGCCATAACTGTCACGTCATCTCTCGGTGACACGTCACTTTGACCAAGCATTTTCCCTACGATCTCGTCAACCATTCTCCGGCTGTCTCCAATATGTATTTCTCCGAGCAGTCGATCCATCGCCCCATCCATATCAATATCCGATATTCCATCGCTCACCATAATAACGGCATCCCCAGCCGTCAGACTTACACCCTTCACATCACACTCTGCCTCATCCAGAACTCCCACCGGAAGTGTCGTACTGGAGATGACATCCACCGTGTTGCCATCCTTTCCCGGGTGGACCACATATGTCATGGACGCTCCCTGCTTAAAGCTTGTCATCGAGCCATCATACATGTCTATGACAACCATATCAAACGTTGTAAATGTCCGCCCCTGGTTCTTTCTTGCCATACACCTGTTTGAAAATGCAATGCTATACTCTGGGGAAAATCCTGCCTCCAGCATTTCCTCCATAGTATCCAGCATCATACAACTCTCACAGGATGCAAGGCTTCCACTGCCCATACCGTCAGATAGCATCATAACGAGACGTCCATCTTCATATTCCTTGACCGAAAAGTTATCACCAGACACCGGAGAGCCATACTTTCTTATCCTTCTCACGTGATACATCCCCCTATAAACAGCGCTCTCCTCATATTCAGCCATACGATAGTCGTCAAAAAACAAGCTTGGTGAATTCATCCCAACTCTTATGTTCTTTTCAAAATAACTGCTGAGAGTTTCAGCCACCTGTCTTGAGAGTACCATCCCCTGACCGGAAGTACATCCTGCCACATAAAATCTGTTTCTGCCACAGTCATTCCTAACCTCCGTAACCCTCACATTTTCCATCCCGAGCTCATGCATCTGCCCTATCAGTTTCTCATCTGATATCTCCCTGGCGGAGCCTATTTTATCAATCTGTCTTCGGAATCCATCCACAAGCTCACCAACCTGGCTGAGACTTATTCCGGGTTCGTCACTTCCAGCAAATGTATAGTCAAGTCGTCTGAATGTATTTGCCATATCTTCCATCTTTGACGATGTCATTCTGTTGATCTCCGTGGCTGCAGCCTGAAGGCACGCCGGATCTATGTCATCGACTGCCCGTCCGAGTAAAATCGCAGGCAGTGAGGCGAATACCAGCAGCGGAAGCCCCAGATTGACACAGGCAAAAACAATATCCTCCACTGTTTCCATGCGTACAAATTCGGATCCTGACGCTGCCATAGAGAGTGCTATCCCCAGCACGTAGAAAATGCACAGCACCACTCTCCTGTGTCCCGAGAGTACGCGCCCTATGAGCATGGATATCGTAACCAACATCAGCCAGGGAATCCAGCCCACATCATCCATTTTTACAGCAAGGATCCCCCCTGCTGCAACAGCCAATCCGCAGCCATACTCCGCCCCCGATCTGTACACGGTATACAGCATAACAAATAAAGTCAACATAAGGCACAGGCTTATCCCCCCTGCAATATCAATCGGGGCAAGCCACAAAATTACGGACCATATAGCCATAACACTCACTATACACTGATTTCTGTCATATCCCTTTTCACCAGCCCCACGCCTCCAATCTTCACCGGAAACTCTGCAGACTATCGCAGTCACCCCGGGACCAAATATATAAAATGTGCATATATACAGTATTCCAGCCACTACGCTCCTCACGATTGCCCCAGGGATTCCATCACCGACAGATATCAGCTCTGCAAGCATCGCAGCCACCGCGCAGGGAAACACACCAGTCCACTTTCCTGACATCTCCATCCCCGACAACTCCATTCCTGACTGTCTTCCTCTTTTTTGAGTTCCGCGTGTTCTCCTTATATCGTATGCCTTCATTATGATCAACATACATGTCAACAGGATCACATATCTTCCGAACACTTCCGAAGCTGCAAAATCTGAACTCGCCATGATCCCATTCTCCATATAGGGAGTTCCCGGCAAGCCAAATGCACCTGCCGCTATCCCACCGATCGAACATATATACAGAATCAGATATCGGTCACACACAAGGCAGCACACGGTATAGAGTGCGGCGGCAATCGGAGCCATCCTGCCGACAACAAATGCACCCCCTGCCATGCACAGGAACATCATAACTCCCAATTTCATTCCCGAATGTATTCTCTCTCTCATATATAGCCTCCCAGCCTCCTGTTCATACTTATAGTGAGCAATAGTATAGATGTCCGAAATGCAAAAAAAGAGCGAACGCTGTGAGCAGCATCCGCTTTTTTGTGATATTATTCCTGTTTTTCTTTATTTTTTTGCCGTCAGATATGTTTTAGTTATTGTCTTCTTTAGGCTTGATAACTATCTCATTAGGATATACAAGACCAAGCTGCGACCTTGCAACGTCCTCAACATATTCGTCTGTCTTCATATATTCTTCTTTCTTCTCAAGCTCCTTATGCTTCTGCTCCGCATCATCGAGCTGTTCCTGAAGCTCTGCAGCCTGAACCTGAAGCTCCCGCTTCTGGGTTTCCAGAGTCTTAGCTTTGTAAAGGACCACAACCGCAAGCAGCACAAGACATCCTATAACTATCATCATGCCCATTTTGCTGGAAATCTTTTTTTTATTATTTGAAGCTGCTCTGCCAGTTCTCTTACTCATCAGGAATCCCCTCTCTTAGTCTGTGTGCTTTTCTTGTAATAATATACAAAAAAATGGCACCCAAGCAAACATATTGACATAATTTTACTATTTTAGGCTATTTATGTCAACGCACTTTTATCAATCACATTTCCACATTAAACTAACCATCTTTCTTTTTGTACAATATGTAGGTTGATATTTTAGACGCAACCCAATTTATTGTGTAAAAAGAAATTAAAAATCCTGAAAAAAATCCTAAAAAAATATATAGTCTCAACCGGCCATCACAGCATATGTAATTCAACGCAATTATTGTTCCACTTAATACCAACCAAAATAGAACAACTCCAATCCAGGTTATAACCGGTCCCGGCTTTAACATTTTTCTCAACAGGCATATACACGCACCTATCAGCCCCATAACCAACCCCGTTATCAGACAGTTCATATACCCCTCTGCCTGGATCCGAACAAGTTCGCTGATCATTTGAACAGGCTCTTGAGCGATAGAGCACCCTCCTTCTCACCTGAATACACCATAGAATTAAAACTTCCTGTCAGCTCCAATATTCCCTTGTCAATGTCCAGCGTACTCGCCTGCATATTCTTGCCGGTTATCTTCAGTTTCCCGTTTTCCGTCACCAGCAGAACCAGATCCTGGTCTATAGATATAACCTTTGCCACTCCTGTCATGGACATACTGTTTCTGTTGTCTAATGTAAGCTTATGTGTCCCTATCTTATTGACCGCTTCCCCCATGCTCAGAGTCCTTCTCAACCTGTTTAATAAACTATATGAGGGCACAAAAAAAATATGCCGGAATAACTTTCGTATATTCCGGCATATTTTTACACATGCTCAAATATGTTATACATATCCAAACATACTTAAACATACTCAAACATATCCTTTGCATCTTCTTTTTTTGTGGAATCCGCGATCATAGTAACCCTGACCTTCACCGTCTTGTTTCCAAATGCTATCTCGATAACATCGCCAACCTTGACTTCTGTTCCAGCCTTTGCCACCTTATCATTGACCATGACTCTTCCGGCATCACAAGCCTCGTTCGCCACGGTTCTTCTCTTGATGATTCTGGATACCTTAAGGTACTTATCAAGTCTCATATCAAACCTTAAAAGATTAGTTGATTGAATCCTTTAATGCCTTTCCAGCCTTGAACTTAGGAGCCTTTGAAGCTGCGATTGTCATTGTCTCGCCAGTTCTTGGGTTTCTTCCCTCTCTAGCCGGTCTCTCTGATACCTCAAATGTACCAAATCCAACTAACTGAATCTTCTCACCTTTCTTTAACTCATCTGCTACAACGTCTGTGAAAGCCTTTAATGCTGCCTCAGCGTCCTTCTTTGATAATTCTGTCTTCTCAGCGATTGCTGCAACTAACTCTGTCTTATTCATCAGAAAATTCCTCCTTAATTAATAAATATATCTCCTCTGACAATGCCATCCGGAATCATATTCCGCTCATTGTAATCTCTCGGAGTTAACATGTATAGTTATACCTAAAATGGCTATATTTGTCAAGGAAAATAAGGGATTTCAGGGCTGAAACCCCTTGATTTTACTTACTTTTTGCCAGTTTCTGACCGATTGGATCATACCTCCATCTGTTTTCCCAGAAAAGAGGCTGCTATAACTGCCGCTTTTCTCTCTATATCGCCTATTCTGCCGGCAGGATCCTTTGCCATCACCACCACTGCACCTATGGCATCTCCCTCTGCTATTATAGGCTGTATTACCTCTCCGTCTATATCCATTCCATCCTCCGTTATCCTGGCAAAACCCTTTTCTCCCTTCCGAGTCGCGACCGATCTCCTGCTGTCTATCACATTCTCCAGCTCTCTGTGAAGTTCACTTCCCAGAATATCCTTTTTGGGCATTCCAGCCACCGCGATAACCGTATCTCTGTCTGTTATCAAAACCGGAAGTCCCAGACTCTGCGACACCGCCTCCACATACTGCTGTGCAAATACCGACATGTCAGCCATAGGAGAATACTTCTTAAGCACTATCTCTCCGTCGCTTCCCACAAATATCTCCATAGGATCGCTCTCTTTTATCTTTAGAACTTTTCTTATCTGATTTTCGTTCTTAAATTGCCGCCTTGAAAAATCTT
>USSH01000140.1 GCA_900557435.1 uncultured Coprococcus sp.
AAGTCATCAAGAAGTGCGGCGGCAAGCTGCTTGAGAGCTACAAGCTCTTTGATGTATATGAGGGAGAGCAGATCGCAAAGGGCAAGAAGTCAGTGGCTTACACAATGACATTCCGAGCTAAGGACAGAACACTTGAGACATCAGAGGTCGATGGAATCATCGCCAAGATCCTCAAGGAGCTCGGCAAGCTCGGAATCGAGATCAGAGCGTAATAGCTGATAACCAGCTTGATATTATATATTTTAAATACCACCCGGTAACAGATCGCAAATGAGGTGTACCTCAGAAGGTCTGTTACCGGGTGGCATTTTTATGTTGAATGCTGAGAGACGGGATGGTAAGGTATGTAAAAGGATTTTTACACTGTATCCGGGGCAAGGACAAAGCCTTTTGATGGAAAATATGTGATATGGGTGTTAGCATTTGCTCAGATAGAGGACTCAGAGTGATTGATAAAGGAGGTAAAAGAGGAAGAATATGGAGATTGGTAATAAGATAAAGGAAGCGAGAAACGGAACCGGGTTAACCCAGGATCAGGCTGCTGAGAAGATAATGGTTTCGAGGCAGACGATATCCAACTGGGAAAACGGAAAGACCATGCCAGATATTGCCAGCGTGATCAAAATGAGTGATCTCTATCATATCAGTCTGGATGAACTGTTGAAAGGAGATCAGAATATGATGAAAAAGATAGAGAAGGACACAAATATCGTAAGGTCCAACAGCAGGCTTATCGCGGTGGGCATAGTGGCTATCATAGTGGCTGTAGTTGTCACATTTGCAAGTATCATGACGGGAAATGCGGTGTTGGATTTCCTTGCGGCGGCGCTTCCGTGGGTATTCATGGGGATTGCCCTTGCGTGTTTTCTTGCAACGAGAAAGCCTGATGAGAACACGCCGAAGCTCAGGGTGGTAGGATTTATACCTATCATGATAGGCGTGATGTTTATGATAGGTGGAATATATCTGATGAACGCATGTATGTGGAGAGGGATTGGAATTGGAGCTCTGATTGTAGGCATTGTACTGAATGGAGTTGGACTGGCGGTTTTATTTTACAGAAAAAAATAGAGATGGAAAGCGTTGTTTGCTGTCCTTGAAATATTTGTAATAGTAGTATAATATGTAACTGTTTGGCGCAGATATATTGTATATATCCAGCGTCAGACAGCTATTTTTTTGACCAAGGTGTCAGAGAATATGATTACACAAGAAGTGAAACAGCAGTGTAAATTTGAAAACACGTTTTGTGTTTCTCAGAACATGATAGATTAGAAGATGCGAGGAATTACGATATGATGAAATTAACAGATTTTTACTATGATCTGCCACAGGAGCTTATCGCGCAGGATCCACTCCTTAAGAGAAGTGAGTCCCGTCTTATGGTCCTGGACAGAAAAGACAATACGATAGAGCACAAGCATTTTTATGATGTGATAGACTACCTGGATTCGGGCGACTGTTTGGTCATCAACGATACAAGGGTTCTTCCGGCGAGACTCATGGGTGTCAAGGAGGATACGGGAGCATCCATAGAGGTTCTTCTTCTGAAACGAAAGGATGATTGTACATGGGAGACTTTGGTAAAACCGGGCAAAAAGTGTAAGGTAGGTGCTCGTATAGTGTTTGGTTCAGAGTCAAATGAACCTGATCCTGAGACAGGACTTATAAAGGGCAAACTTGTGGGTGAGGTCGTCGATATAGTTGAGGAGGGCAACAGACTCATCAGATTTGAGTTCGATGGAATATTCGAGGAGATTCTTGACGAGCTGGGACAGATGCCGCTCCCACCATATATCACACACAAGCTTGAGGATAAGAACAGATATCAGACTGTGTACGCAGAGCATGATGGATCAGCGGCAGCGCCAACAGCAGGACTTCACTTTACAACAGAGCTGCTAGATCAGATCAAAGCGAAAGGAATCAAGATAGCGCACGTGACACTCCATGTCGGACTTGGAACATTCAGACCTGTTAAGGAGGAGAATATTTTGGATCATCACATGCATTCTGAGTTCTGTATCATAGAGCAGGACGCCGCAGATATGATCAACGAGACAAAGGCTGCAGGCGGAAGAGTTGTGTCCGTTGGAACGACGAGTACAAGAACACTTGAGTCCATGTCGGACGATGACGGAACAGTACATGCAGGCAGCAAATGGACGGATATATTTATTTATCCTGGATACAAGTTCAAGGTTATTGACGCGCTCATCACGAATTTCCATCTGCCAGAGTCAACACTTCTTATGCTTGTTTCTGCGCTGTACGACAGAGAGCATATACTTGAGGCGTACAAGGTTGCAGTGGATGAGAAGTACAGATTCTTCTCGTTTGGCGATGCTATGCTGATAAAATAGCAGAAGAGGAGACCATCAATGGGAAATAAGATATGTGTGGTATTCCCGGGAATCGGGTATCACACCGATAAACCGTTACTTTACTACAGTAAAAAATATATGATGGCACATGGATATGATATTGTTGATGTGACATACGGCAAGCTTTCGGGACATCTCCCGGAGGAGATACAGAAGGTATTTGATGATGGCTGGAATAAAGCGGTAGATTGTCTGAAGGATGTGGATTTCTCGGATGCTGAGGATATAGTATTTCTATCAAAGAGTATAGGTACGGCTATATCTGCAAGATATGTGGCGGAGAAAGGACTTAAAGTAAGAAATATATATTTCACACCGCTTGAGATTACCATGCAATATGCCAATTCAAATGGCATAGCTTTTCACGGAACGGCGGATCCGCTAGTGAACACGGGTGAGATAACCAAACTTTGCGAGGAAAGACATATACCACTCTACAGATATGAGGGTGGCAATCACTCAATAGAGACAAAGGATATTCTATGGAACATAAAAACGCAGAAAGACATAGCGGAAAAATATATAGATTATTTGAACTTCTAGGACATACAGAGGGGCAGTTATATATTGCGGAGATAGCAGTGCTCATAACACTGCTTATCGGCACGGCAGTATATATACTGCTCCTTCGTGTCTTGCCGGATACATCATGGCTTGAGGGATGTCAGATACGCCGGCTTACAGGGGTGATATGTCCCGCATGCGGTACGACAAGGGCTGTACTTGCCATGCTCCACGGACATATTCTGACGGCTATGTATTACCATGCGGCGACTGTGTATCTGGCGTGTATCTGCATCATATATTTGGTGGGCAATACGATTAGGCTTGCCACAAATGGCAGGACACCGCTTGTGAGATTCCGGTTGTGGTATGTGTATGTGTGGCTTGGGATATTTGTCGTGTCTTACGTGGTGAAGCTGGTGGTGCCGGGATACGTCATATAATGAGCGCAAGTGAGTAGGCGTGTGCATGTCTCTCGCTTACTCACGACGACTACCTATGATATATACGATGAATGGGGAAACAAAAAGTATTTTGTGAAGTCGGAGGCGTTCCGGCTTACGCATCAGGTTCATGTATATGATCTTGTGGGAAATGAGATAGGACTTATTAGTCAGAGATTATTTACGTTCCTGCCTACATTTGACATCAGTGTTGGTGGCAGACCGTGTGGAAGCATCAAGAAGGAATTTACATTCTTCAAGCCTTCGTACAGTATTGAGTATGGAGGATGGCAGTGTGATGGAGATTTCCTTTCATGGAATTACAATGTTACAGTTGGAAGCAGGCTGGTGGCAAATATAGCAAAGCAGTTTCTCAGCTGGGGAGATACATACACACTTGATATCGCAGATCCGGGTGATGAGATCATGGCACTTATGCTTGTGATTGCCATCGATGCGGCCAATTGTTCGCAGAATAATAATAACTGATGGATTTACTTTCGGGAGGTGTATTATGGACAACAATTTAAAGCTGTCAGTTGAAATAGACGATTTTAGAAAGTTACGTGAGTCGGATTTTTATCATATAGATAAGGCAGGCCTTATAGAACAGTTTCTTCAAAAATGGGGGGAGATCAATCAGTTCACCAGACCGAGAAGATTTGGCAAGATACTCAATATTAGCATGCTGAAACAATTTTTTGAGAAATGCATTAAAGACAAACGAGTATTTTCAATTTGCAGTACTCACCGGTTGTCTTCGTGTATCAAAGGAGAGCATATTTACCGGCCTTAACAATTTCAAGGTTTTATCAATAGCGGTTGTAAGATTTGATGAGCAGTTTGGATTTACTGATGATGAGGTAAAGAAGTTTCTGGACGATTCTGGGCTTGGCGATCATTTCACAGAGGCAAAGGAGTGGTATGACGGTTATCATTTGGGGAATGCTGATGTATATTGTCTATGGGATGTGATCAACTATGTGAAGAAATTACTTTCGGATCCTGAGGCTGAGCCACAGGCTTTCTGGATAAATACAAGTGGTAATAGCCTTGTTAAACGGTTTGTCGATAAGGCTGACAGAACGACAAAGGATGAGATAGAGGGACTTGTTGCAGGTAAGGCGATAGAGAAAAATATAAGACTGGATCTCACATATGACGAGATCGATAACAGTATTGATAATCTCTGGAGTGTGCTGTTCACAACGGGATATCTGACTATGACGGACAGGGCTGTAGGCGGAGTATACAAACTGGTAATACCGAACAGAGAAGTGCGGGAGGTATTTGTATCTCAGATACAGGAGTGGTTCAGACAGACGGTGATAAGTGACAAGAAGCCTATGGGAGAACTTTGTCATGCTTTCCTGGATGGTGATGCAGAGACTGTGCAGAAACAGCTTACAGCGATTCTTGGAAGAATGATAAGCGTGTTGGATACAAAGGCACGGGATGAATATAAGGAAAATTTCTATCACGGACTGTTGCTTGGACTTCTTAGAAGTGAGCCTGAGTGGCTTATACGTTCCAATAGGGAATCAGGGGATGGTTTCAGTGACATAACAGTACTTCCAGAGGATCCGGATGCAGGAATCGTCATTGAAGTGAAGTATTCTTCATCTGTAAATGGACTTGAGAAAGCGTGCGAAAATGCAATGTCTCAGATAAAGGAGCGCAGGTATGATGACGCTCTGCGTGAAGATGGCAGGGATGACATTCTGGCTTATGGAATAGCATTCTGCAGGAAACGGTGTGTGGTGGTATGTGAACGTCTGTAGGGGAATGTACGATACAGATATGTTTTTTTCGTTGATCTGACATAGAATATAAGATGTAAATATAGCGTGGATATAGCATAAAACTATATTCACGCTATATTTTTATGTATTATACAAGTGAGGGATGTCTTTATATAATGTGGAGCAGACGCATGAAAGGCGCTTCGCGCGGCGTCTGCAAATTTCGCAAGGAATTACAGGAGGATATGATGAAGACATCGGTTATAGGATTTCCAAGGGTGGGAACATTAAGAGAGTTAAAATTTGCATCAGAGAAATATTTCAGACATGAGATAACGGCGCAGGAGCTGACAGACATTGCCGCAGATCTCAGACACAGACACTGGGTAACACAGGTGGCAGCAGGAATAGATTTTATTCCATGCAACGACTTTTCATTTTACGATATCGTGCTTGACACAGCCGTTCTTCTCGGAATCGCGCCAAAGAGATACAGAGAGCTTAATGTCTCAAAGCTCGACACATATTTTGCAATGGCAAGGGGGTATCAGGGAGAATCAGGAGATGTAAAAGCGCTTGCTATGAAGAAGTGGTTCAACACGAATTATCACTACATAGTCCCGGAGATAGAGGATGACACAGTGATAAGCTTAGACAGCGAGAAGCTTATAGGTGAATATGAGGAGGCCAAGGAGCTTGGGATCAAGACAAAGCCTGTGGTGACAGGACCGTACACCATGCTTAAGCTCTGCAGATATGTGGGGACTAAGAATGCAGAAGATTTTGCTGATGATGTGGCAGAGGCCTACAGACAGCTTATTGCCGAGTGCGATGGAAAGAATGTGGATTGGCTGCAGTTTGATGAGCCGTCACTGGTGAGAGATATGGATGACGATGATAAGGCGCTTTTCCACAGGGTGTATGACAGGGTATTTGTAGATCGTGCAGACTGTAAGATACTTCTCCAGACATACTTCGGTGATGTGAGGGATGTGTATGAAGATATCATAAATATGCCATTCGCCGGTATAGGCCTTGACTTTATAGAGGGCAGGCAGACCGGAGAGCTTATAGACAGATACGGCTTCCCTGAGGATAAGGTACTTTTTGCCGGCCTGATAAATGGCAAAAATATATGGAGAAATCATTACGATAATACCCTCAAGGTAGTAGGGCAGCTTCGCGATAAGAAGATAAATGTGATTCTGTCCACATCCTGCTCACTGCTCCATGTTCCATACACACTTAAGCATGAGACGAAGCTTACACAGGATTACCTGAAGTTCTTTGCATTTGCGGAAGAAAAGCTTACTGAACTTTCAGAGCTTGCGGCACTTGCCGAGAGCTATAACTATGCAGAGCTTGAGGCGTATCACAGGAATCAGGAGTTATTTGCAGGAACAAGAGACTGTAACAGCGACGAGGTGAGACAGAGACTTGCGGCGGTGACTGAGGCTGATTATGTAAGGCTTCCGAAGAGAAGCGAGAGACAGGCTCTCCAGAAGAAGGAATTTGGACTTCCAGAGCTTCCGACAACGACCATAGGTTCATTCCCGCAGACAAAGGATGTGAAGTCACAGAGAGCACAGTTCAGAAAAGGAGAGATATCTGAGCAGGAGTATGTGGACTTTGTAAAGGGCAAGATAAAGGAATGTGTGAAGTGGCAGGCGGATATCGGCAACAGACTATCAAGGCTCGAGCTTAATGAGTCTAG
>USSH01000141.1 GCA_900557435.1 uncultured Coprococcus sp.
AGTTATGGTGATGGAACGAAGTCATCAGGAATAGTAAAACTCAATAAGGATCTGGACGAGACTATTGAGGGCAGAGATGTCATCATAGTTGAGGACATCCTTGACTCAGGAAGGACACTTTCATATCTGGTGAAGCTGCTCAGCGAGAGAAAACCGGCAAGTATGAAGGTCATAACACTGCTTGACAAGCCGGATAGAAGAGTTATACCTGTGGAGCTCTATATGACAGGCTTTGAGATTCCGGACAGATTTGTTGTGGGATATGGTCTCGACTGTGCACAGAAGTACAGGAATCTGCCATATATTGGAGTTATAGAGCAGTAACATAACAAGCATATTTTCATGGGGAGACCCCGCTTGTGGGAGAGTCCTCGTGAAGCACGCAGGCACCTTGCGTCAACGATCTTTCATGTGCCTGCCACTTTTCATAATAAGGAGAATATATGAACAAGAGAAAATTCAGAAATGGAATGTTGATCTATCTGCTGATTCTCGTTGTGGCATTTGTGCTTATCAACCGATGGATGCAGAGCGATACGGATGTGACTACAACCTACAGTTATACGGATTTATCAGAGGATCTTGATGATGGTAAGATCTCGGCGTTGTCTATAAATCAGAATGCCGAGATACCGACGGCGGTTGTCAAGGTTCAGTTCACCAATGGTAAATCTCTTGCATTTTATGCAGCAGATGTAAATGAAGTTCTGGACATATACAATAAGTATCAGGCTGAGGTGGACAAATATAATGCCACGATAAAGGATGATTCTGACAAGAAAGCTATAGCAAAATACAGCCTTGAAGATGTTGAGAAGACCAGCATCTGGAGCATTATCATACCATACGTGATCGTCATGGTAGTGCTTATGCTCATAATGATGTTGTTCATGAGATCAGCCCAGGGCGGCGGTGGCGGCGGCCAGATGATGAACTTTGGCAAGAGCAGAGCCCGCAAGGCTGATGAGAGTGCCAAGAATGTCACGTTCAAGGACGTGGCAGGACTTGAGGAGGAAAAAGAAGATCTTGAGGAGATCGTAACCTTCCTGAAGAATCCTCAGAAGTTTGTGAAGGTTGGTGCACGTATACCAAAGGGTGTTCTGCTGGTAGGCCCTCCGGGAACAGGTAAGACACTCATGGCAAAGGCCATCGCAGGTGAGGCCGGTGTGCCTTTCTTCAGCATATCCGGTTCAGATTTCGTTGAGATGTTTGTCGGTGTAGGTGCTTCAAGAGTGAGAGACCTCTTTGCAGAGGCCAAGAAGAATGCGCCGTGTATCGTATTTATAGATGAGATTGATGCGGTTGCAAGGCAGAGAGGCTCAGGTCTTGGCGGTGGTCATGACGAACGTGAGCAGACCCTCAACCAGCTGCTTGTCGAGATGGATGGTTTCGGTGTGAATGAGGGAATCATCGTTCTTGCAGCTACAAACAGAGTGGATATTCTGGACAAGGCAATTCTTCGTCCGGGACGTTTTGATAGAAAGATACCGGTCAACAGACCTGATGTAAAGGGCAGAGAGGAAATCCTCAGAGTCCACGTGAAGAATAAGCCTCTTGCCGAGGATGTAAATCTTCACGAGATAGCCAGAACCACTGCAGGATTTGCCGGTGCAGATCTGGAGAATCTGATGAACGAATCAGCCATCGCTGCGGCAAAGGCAAATAGGGCTTACATCACCAAGGAAGATGTGGACAAGTCATTCATCAAGGTTGGAATAGGCGGAGAGAAGAAGAGCCGTCTGGTGCCTGAGAGCGAGAGAAGGATCACGGCGTACCATGAATCCGGACATGCGATCCTGTTCCATCTGCTTCCACATGTCGGACCTGTACACCTCGTGTCCATCATACCTACAGGTATGGGGGCTGGCGGATACACCATGCCGCTTCCTGAGAATGACAATGTGTTCATGACAAAGGGTAAGATGCTCGATGAGATCAGAGTGAGCCTCGGCGGCAGAATAGCCGAGGAGATGATCCTTGACGATATAACAACAGGTGCTTCACAGGATATCAAGGAGGCAAGCAAGTATGCCAGAGCCATGGTCACAAAGTACGGTATGTCCGACAAGCTTGGCCTTATCAACTATGAGAGCAACGATCAGGAGGAAGTATTCCTTGGAAGAGACCTTGGTCACTCAAGAGTGTACAGTGAGGAAGTTGCAGCGGAGATAGATGAGGAAGTAAAGAGAATCGTGGATATGTGTTACAAGGAGGCAAAGGCTATCCTTGAGGAGAACATAGATATACTTCATAAGTGTGCAAGTATACTTCTTGAAAAGGAGAGAATTGCAAGACCTGAGTTTGAGGCGTTGTTTGTTAAGGAACAGACAGATGCAGCTCAGAATGCTGAGACGACTGCTGATGCATAGAAAGACAGCCGGGAGTCTGGTGATACAAAGACAGAGTAGATTGATTAAAGAAGCAAAAACACAAATAAAAACAGATGCCCGCATAGCTGCGGGCATTTGCTGTATGATGGGGAATTGATGATGAGACTTGAGTACGCGGTGCGATGAAAACTGTGTGCGGTGTGATGAAAGCTGTGTGCGGTATGATGAAAGCTGTGCTTTAGTTTCACAAAATATACACTTGGAGGAAAATGGGGATGAAGATCATAAAGAGAGGGATAAACGCGGTCATACCGTTTCTGCTTGCGAACGTGTATCTGCTGGCAAGGTGCCCAAAGTGGCAGATTCCGTTTGTGCCGCTGATAATAACGTTGCTGATCGTATTGGATATGGTCATATTGGCGATGCCGTTGCTCAGCCTTAAAAATATACAGACAAAGGGGATAAGGAGATGCCAGAGGGGATGCGAGAATCTGTATTCTTTTCTGGCGGCGACAGCATTTTCTGTGGCGCTGCTGATACTTATGATAGTGGGTGCCGTTGATGTGTCGGCATGGACATGGAAAAACTGGGTACTGTACATCCTGACGGCTGTCGTTGTGCTGGCGGTCACATTCTGGGTCGGAATAATCAGGATATATGTGTCATCAAAACAGCTTGGGATCAAATGGCGTGTTATCGGAATACTGTGTGGATGGATACCTGTGGTACATCTGATAGTCCTTGGAAAACTGATAAAGCTTGCATCTGATGAGGCTGTATTTGAGAATGAAAAGCTCATAATGGATAACAACAGGAAACAGGATCAGGTGTGCGCCACCAGATACCCTATCCTCATGGTGCACGGTGTGTTCTTCAGAGATTTTAGATACTTGAATTATTGGGGAAGGATTCCGGCGGCTCTCGAGGCAAACGGTGCAAAGATATTCTATGGCAACCATCAGTCGGCGGCATCGGTTGCGGATTCGGGTCAAGAAATCGCGGATAGGATAAAGCAGATAGTCCAGGAGACGGGATGCGGCAAGGTGAATATAATCGCGCATTCCAAGGGAGGCCTCGACAGCAGATATGCCATATCCAAGCTTGGAATGGCGCCTTATGTGGCATCTCTCACAACTATAAACACTCCACACAGGGGATGTGAATTTGCGGATTACCTTCTTGGGAAAATCCCAGAAAAACAGCAGCAGGCAGTGGCAAATGCATACAATTCCGCACTTAAGAAGCTGGGTGACATGAATCCTGATTTCATAGCGGCGGTGACGGATCTCACGGCATCCGCCTGTGAAAACCTGAACAGGGAGATGCCTGATCCGCAGGAGGTGTACATACAGAGCACAGGCTCGTGTATGAAGAAGCCTTCCGGTGGACGATTCCCGCTCAACACTACAAATGCGTTCGTAAAGTATTTTGACGGAGAAAACGATGGACTTGTCGGATATGAGTCGTTCAAATGGGGCTCTGACTTCATATATTTGAAGCCACAGGGCAATCGCGGAATCTCCCATGGGGATGTCATAGATCTGAACAGAGAAAACATAGATACATTTGATGTGAGAGAATTCTATGTGAACCTGGTGAGAGACCTGAAGAGACGCGGATTTTAAAAAAATAGTCAGTGTTTTGTCTAAAATTGACACTAAAAAGTCAAATACTGGTAAAACAAATAAAATGTATTGTGATAATGCACAATGACATTTGCCAAATAAAAAAATGTTTGGGCAGACTTTTGACGGGATTTGTATATAATAATACTTGTAACCCCCAATACATTATATAGTTTTGGCTACACCCCATAAGTAACAAAATACCTTCTCCAAAAGAGACAGTCGTTCGGTGACTGCCTCTTTTATTTTATGTCAGACGATTTATGCCGTATATTCGTGGCTAAGATATGTTTTATTTTGTTGCCTTATCTGAGGAAAAGTATTAATATAAAAAGAGTATGTGTATGTGCAAGGAGATTTTATTGTATGGTGGAAAAGAAGACCAATGGGCAGAAGATACATGAGTATGTATATAATGTAAAGCCTGTATTAAATAAAGGCGGACTGTTTGCGGACGGAAGCAAATATTATGTCAGCCCACAGGAGCCGGATGTGGATCAGGATGTGAAGGTCAGATTCAGGACCACAGCCGACAATGTGGATGAGGTATTTCTTATATATAATGAAGAAAAAGTACAGATGACAAAGGAGAGTTCCAACAGAATATTCGACTTTTATACTGCGACTATACCCGGAGGTCTGCCATTCATAAGATATCATTTTGAGATACATTCAGGAAGAGTTACATGCTTTTATGACAAGCTGGGACCTACGAAGCAGAACGACAGAGAGTACGACTTTGAGATCTGTCCGGGCTTCAAGGTGCCAGAGTGGGCAAAGGGTGCGGTATTCTACCAGATATTTGTGGACAGGTTCTGCAACGGAGATTCGTCCAACGATGTACTGGACAATGAGTATGCGTATATAGGTGCCGGTTCAGTTCAGGTGAAGGATTGGAATCAGAGGCCGAACACCATGGATGTGGGCCGTTTCTACGGCGGAGATCTGCAGGGTGTCATGGACAAGCTTGATTATCTGCAGGATCTGGGCGTGGATGTAATATACCTGAACCCTATATTTGTATCGCCGTCCAACCACAAATACGATATACAGGATTATGATTATGTCGATCCTCATTTTGGAAGGATCGTTGATGATGAGGGTGACTGCCTCCCGGATGGATGCCTTGAGAACAAGCAGTCGTCAAGATATATAAACAGAGTTACAAATAAAAAGAATCTTGAGGCTAGCAATCAGTTCTTTGCAGAACTGGTTGAGGAGATACACAAGCGCGGCATGAAGGTCATCCTTGATGGAGTGTTCAACCATTGCGGTTCATTCAACAAATGGATGGACAGGGAGTGTATATATGAGAATCAGGAGGGATATGAGAAGGGCGCATTTGTATCTAAGGACAGCCCTTACAATACCTTCTTCAAATTCTACAATGACAATGCATGGCCATACAATACGACATATGATGGCTGGTGGGGACATGATACCCTGCCGAAGCTCAACTACGAGGATTCGCCGAAGCTGGTTGAGTACATCATGAAGATAGCAAGGAAATGGGTGTCACCTCCATACAATGCGGATGGATGGAGACTTGACGTGGCTGCGGATCTGGGACATTCCCCTGAGTACAATCACCAGTTCTGGCGGGAGTTCAGGAGAAATGTAAAAGAGGCCAACCCGAATGCCATCATTCTGGCGGAGCACTACGGTGATCCGAAGAGCTGGCTGAAGGGAGACCAGTGGGATACGGTCATGAACTACGATGCGTTCATGGAGCCTATCACATGGTTCCTCTGCGGTGTTGAGAAGCACAGCGATGAGTTCCGCGGAGACCTTCTGGGCAACTACGATGCGTTCAAGGGCGCGATGAACTACCACATGTCCAGATTCCTGAGACCATCGATAGACGTGTCCATGAATGAGCTGTCCAACCACGACCATTCCAGATTCCTCACGAGAACCAACAGGAAGGTCGGACGACTCCACACCATGGGAGCGGATGCTGCCGATCAGGGCGTGGACAAGGGTATATTCAGACAGGCTGTCGTATTCCAGATGACATGGCCGGGAGCTCCTACCATATACTATGGAGATGAGGCTGGTGTGTGCGGATGGACAGATCCGGACAACAGAAGGACTTACCCGTGGGGCCACGAGGACAAGGAGCTTATACAGTTCCACAAGGACATGATAAGAATCCACAAGTCCTACGAGGCGCTTAAGTCAGGTTCTGTATTATATCTCCACGGTGGACACAAGATACTCTGCTATGGAAGATTCACGGACAACAAGCAGGTGGTTGTCATCATGAATACCAACTATGAGGACGTGGATCTGAAGCTTCATATCCGTCAGATTGGAGTGTACAACCACTCGATCCTCAGAAGAGTCATGCTGACAAATGAAGAGGGGTACACGCTGGAGCCACAGGATTTCATGGTGGAGCACAACGTACTCACTATCAAGGCTCCAAAGATGAGTGCGATGATTCTTGTCAGGGCATAACAGAAAATAGTGAGATAAACAGCAATTTAATAAGATAAATGAGTGATATATGAAAAACCTCCGGGAAGAGACAGACATTTTTCCCGGAGGTTTTTTATTTATACGGGCAACGGGCAAAAGCATGTGCTTGCACGAGACCCTGGTGGCTGCCGTGACAACATGAGAGACTCGCGAAGAGATTCCCTCATAGCTAGTCCCTCATAGTTTTTACACCACAGGTTAAATGCACACCGCGAAGGAATAATGTATATCTATCTGCCTCCTTATACATTAACTGTGCTGATCTGTTTTCATTTAATAT
>USSH01000142.1 GCA_900557435.1 uncultured Coprococcus sp.
AAGATGACACTGATAGATGTCATGGGATTTGGATTGCTGAATATATCGTATTTTATTACTATCAGAAGCTCACTTCCTACCAGCAATACGGCTGATCTGCGATGGATGGTTCTGCTGTCTCTTTCCTTAGCATTTGTCTTTTTGTATTATTCCTTTGTCATCTGCGACAGTGATGAGGAAAGATTTCTTGCCAAAACATATATGAATAAAAACAAATATTGGAAGTGGGTTATATTTATATATTTTCTGGTCTGGTTTGCTGGCGATCTGGCAAAAGGTGTGATTTGGGCTGACCTTGGAGAAAATTATGAATTGCGTTATTTATACTGGTTTACCAGCAAGCCGATGGATTGGATTTTTGGCGAGGGCACTTTTGATTCTTTGGGCTCGATCCAGTTTGACCGGGTAGGCTTCTGGGGATTTGCGATCTGTCTGGTATGGTTTATCAGGGAGAAGATTTTGGCAAAGCGAGAAGCGAATCAGAATAAAGGGGATTAAAAAAATAAATACAAGCAGATGCGACCGCCTTCTGGTTGCCTATCATGTGATGATCGGTAGCCGGAGGGCGTTTTTTGCGTGGACAGCGAGCTGGGATCAGTGCATTCGTAAAGCCTTTAGTCCTGTGTTTGATGTGTAAACTTGCCGTGAAAAAGAGAAGATCGCCGGATGCTAGGATGTAGTTATGATGAGTCGGCAGATGGGAAGCAGCGTTGGAGAACAAAGTAGCACAGGGGGCTGAATACAGAATGAAGATCAGGATTATATACATAGACGAGGATGTGGACTATAGAAATATATTTTCGAGGTACATTCAGGAAAGATACAGTGACAGATTTGTGCTTGGGGTGTATCAAAGCGTGGAAGAACTAGAGAGCTCAGGGATGGGGTTCAGACGCGATGAGCTGTCTGGGAAATCAGGATTTGGCAAAAAAAGCGGTGAGGCAGGCGATGGTTTTGATATATGCCTTGTCAGCAGCACATTTGGCGATAAACTGGCGGACATTGGCGGCATTTGTCAGGTTGTGCTCACTGCGGACAGGGGAGAGCTGAAGTATAACAACTATATTTTCAGGTACCGGAAACCTGCTGACATAGTGGATTTTATGGAAAATGAATACCGGAGGAAACTGACGGAATGTCTTCTGACAGACATTAGAAAGAAAGTGTCCACGAGCATAGACCTTGCAAATGTAACGGACGAACAGCTCAGACGCGATATAGACATTCTGATACAGAATGAACAGAGGAGCGTCCTGCTTGGAGATGATGGATGTAAAAGACTGGGGCAGCAGGTGCTCAGTTCCATAAGAGGACTCGGGCTTTTGGATAGCCTTATGGCTGATGATGATATCACGGAGATAATGATCAATGATTATGATGTCATATTTGCCGAGAAGCAGGGAAGGCTCATGAGGTGCAGAGACGCGCGGTTTGAAAGCCGGGAGCAGATGCTTGACATAATACAGAAGATAGTTGGAAAGGTGGGGCGCGAGGTCAATCAGGCCAACCCGATAGTTGATGCGAGACTTGACGATGGCTCCAGAGTGAATGTGATATTGCCGCCGATTGCCCTGAATGGTCCGACCATGACAATCAGACGGTTTTCAAAGGAACCGATGACTATGGAGAGGCTTATCTCACTTGGATCTATTACACCTGAGGTGGCAGAGAAACTCAGGCTTCTGGTCCGGGCCAGATATAACATTTTTATAAGCGGGGGCACCGGATCGGGAAAGACCACTTTCCTCAATGCGCTGTCGGATTTTATTCCAAAGGATGAAAGAATATGCACGATCGAGGACTCAGCGGAGCTTCAGATCACAGGGGTGGACAACCTGCTGCGACTTGAGACCAGAAATGCCAACTCGTCAGGTTCAGGCCAGATAACCATAAGGGAGCTTATAAGGACTGCACTCAGGCAGAGACCTGACAGGATCATTGTCGGTGAGGTCAGAGGGGCAGAAGCTCTTGACATGCTTCAGGCCATGAATACAGGCCATGATGGATCCCTGTCCACCGGACATGCCAACTCCAGCCGGGATATGCTGGCAAGACTTGAGACCATGGTGCTTCAGGGGGCAGAGGGATTCCCTCTTGAAGCTATAAAGCAGCAGATAGGCTCATCGATCGACATCATCATCCATTTGTCAAGACTCAGGGATCACAGCAGAAAGACCATGGAGATAAGCGAGGTTGTCGGATACAGGAATGGAGAGATAGTGCTCAATCCTCTGTATGTTTTCAGTGAAGATGCGGCAAGCACGTACAGCCGTGTATCGGGAAGTCTTGTCAGAACGGAGAATCCGCTTGTAAACGCAGAAAAACTCAGAGCGGAGGGAATTTCGACCACAATCTGATATGTGGCGGGGATGCTTAGGAGAAAGGAAGGACCTGATGGGAGAGAATCAAGGCAGAGGGAAGAAAAACCGTAATAGGAATAATCGTGGAAAATTTCATGGGAAATATCATGGGAAATTTCATGGAAAATTTCATGAAAAATATCATGGGAGATCCGGCGCAGGCCTTATGGGAAATGCAGTTGATTATTCGGATTACTACATGTCGGTCAGTGAGATTGTGACAGGCATTGCGATAGGGATGTTTATAGGTGGGATCGCGATTTATATGATAGTCCATAAAGTGCTCTTTTCCATGGCAGTGGGGTTTGCGATAGGTATTGTATATATTAAACCGTACAAGAGTAAATGCATACAGAAGAGGGATAAGGAGCTGCTGCTGGAGTTCCGGGATCTCATGGAATCGCTGGTCTCCTCGTATTCAGCTGGTGGCAATACAATAAGTGCATTTGAGTCGGCGTACACTGATATGGTTGAACTTTACGGTGAGGACAGTTATATGGCGAAGGAGCTTGAGATCATAAGAACCGGTCTTGCAAATGGATTCAATATAGTACCATTGATCGATGACATGGCAGACCGTATGGGACTTGAGGATATAAAGAATTTTGCGGACGTATTTGGAATCTGCTTCAGAAAGGGCGGAGATATGAGAAAGGTTCTGTTCGACACGAGGCAGGTTATAGGGGAAAAGATAGAGATGGAGCAAGAAATGAAGGTTGCCCTCCGCGCCAATATGAATGAGCTCAACATTCTTCTGGTTGTTCCGGTCGTGATAGACCTGATGTTTCAGTCAGACCAGGGAATGGCAGACACCGGCTCTACAATGGAAGGTCTGATCTCCAGACTTATAGCGGTCGCTATGTTTGGCGGGGCCTATGCCCTTGGACGGTATTTCGTGGGCCGCGGACAGCATCAACTTTAATTCCCCGGAAGTATCCAGATCGTAAAGGGGTCTGACCCCATAGGGCCTATAGGGATTGGAGGAGAGAATGGACAATATATCAAAGGGCTTGATGATAGCTGGGATGGTAATGTCGATGGTGTGGATTGTGATTTATCTGGCGCATATCAATAAATTTGATGAGGAGCTGGAGAGCGTTCCACAGGATGAATACAGGATGAGAAATCCGTTGATATTCGGATTCGCAGTGCTGCGTATGTTTAGATTTAACTTGGATAAGGCAAAGCACACGGACATGATGAAGAAATTCGCAAATCTGCATGGAAATTACTATGCTGGATATTATTACTTTGTGATGCTGGCAAGTGAGGTGAATTTTGTCTGGATGACAGTGGCTATTGGCCTGATATTGGCGGGAATGGCGGGGATATATGAGCTGGCATTCTGTGCGGTGATCATTGCGCTGCTCGGAATTCTATACAGAAGAATGGAACTTAAGGACAGGCTTGACGCCAGGAGTGATGAGCTTGTCAGTGAATTTCCGGTCGTTGTGTCGAAGATGACACTGCTTGTGAGCGCAGGGCTTACCATGAGGGAGGCTTGGAGACAGATATCAGAGAGTCAGGAAGGCGCCCTGTACAAAGAGATGCGCATGGTTATGGCAGATAAGGAAAATGGAGCAACTGACGAGGCTGCATTTGGACAATTTGGAGAGCGCTGCGGAGTTAGGGAGATAAGAAAATTTGCCATGGCGATGGTGTCCAACATGCAGAAGGGCAGCGGCGAACAGGTGGAATTTCTGAAGGATATGTCGACGGAGATGTGGGAGCTGAAAAAGAAACTTGTCCGAAAGAGAGTTGAGGATATGAAGACATTGCTTCTCATACCATCTTTCTTGATATTCATCGGAATACTGATCATGGTGCTTGGTCCGATGTTGTCCGGAATAAGTGCAGCGTTTGGATGATCATAGATATCGCAGTGCAGGACGAATCACGGCATATATACGGATATAGGGGGTGACTGGATGAGAAACAGTGGGTATATGCAGAAGAATCTAACAGAACGAGTGGGGCGCACAGCTAAAAATGTGAAGATGAACCATAGGGGCACGGTACTTATAGAGGCTGCGATCTATTTCCCGATCATTATAATCGCTGCCATGTCGATCATTATGATATTGTTCTTTAAGCTTGACAAGATCGTGACACAGGCGGAAACCAGCTGCATGGCATTTACAGCACAGGAGAAGATAGATACAACTGACCGCAATCTGTACAGGTATGAGATAGGCATGATGGACGACACCCAGGTGTATAAATCCCATGTGATAGGTTCCGTTCAGGAGTCTCCGTGGGGATATTACTGGCAGAATAACTGGACAGCATTTCCTGCGGAATCGTACTCGTACAAGGCAGAACATGGCAAAAGTTTCATGAACATGTTGAGCAGTAGTACGGCTCATGCGTATCTGGTGAGTGTCAATCCTCTGACATTTGTGTCCGCTCTCGACGATGCAAAGCTGCTGGGTTCCTCTGTATTGAAGGACAAGACGGGCTGTGATGGGCAGGATTATATGAAAAAACAGTATCTGACGGGAAGGTGATATGAAAGCAAAAATTATGAACATAAAATATGTGAATGCAAATAAAAAGGCATCTATAAGGCTCACTGGAAACAATGGTGCGGCATCAGTATTCATGGTGCTTCTAATGGTCGAGATCGTGGTTATATTCTGGGGAATATATGCCTGCGCTCAGGCTGCAGCCACCTATGGCATGGCGGCGGATGCGGCTGGACTTGCACAAAATGCGGTAATGGCAGGCTACAATCATTCCATAAAAGATGCGTATGGCATGATCTGTTATACACAGAGTGACACCGAACTGTCTGCGCAGGCACAGCATTTTGCGGAAGAATCCATGCCGGTGGACAGCGATATAAGAGTGAAGGCTGGCTATACCGGGACTTCACTTGCGGACGACAGTCAGTTTGCTGTGCAGATTGACAAGTATATGAGCAAATGGGATAAGACCTGCGGACATGTAACGCAGTCTCAGCTGAGTACATTAAAAGGCGTTGTGGACAAGGCTTCGGACATCAGGAAAAAACTTGAATCAGATATGAACAAGACCCGCAATCTGCCGCCGGGAAACCACGAATCTATAAGCGGATCTGCAGTCAGTGAAGACGAAAAGATGCAGGCGGTGCAGGAGGCGGAGAAACGCAGTCAGGCAGCCGATGCGAGAGAAAAGATGATCGGCAGTGTGAATCCTGATAATGCAGAGCTTCGGTTTGAAGCTGCGACGCTGGACTATAGAGGAAAGCACGATATAATTCCAGCCTTGGAGTGCAGGATCGATTCGGAGCGTGATGTGGATAAGAATGTCCGGACTGCAGCTGATATGCTTAAAAGTGTGGAAGAGTATTTTGACACGGTGGATGAGGCTGTGGCATCCATGACTTCCTTGGATACGCCGTATCATCTGGCACTTTATGCAGCCAACAATTTTTCATCGTTTCGATATTATGGATCGACGGCTCTCACCGGGAGATCATTTGTTGATGGAGACATGCCAAGTGTGTCCAAATGGGGAGAAAATGAATTTATGCTAAATGGCGCAAGTGATGACATATCCAACTGCAAGGTCGTTAAGAGAATGATATTTGCTGTGCTCTTTTCAGAGTATATGGCGGGTACTTATGACATGCTTATGAATGACGAAGATATATCCGGATATGCTGACACCCTTTCTGGTGGGAACGCGGCATATAAGCAGCTTATAATGGATGAACTCATAGTCGGAATATCCGCAAATCTGGCATATGAGGCACTTGTGGAGATATATTCCGCCGATACAAGCAAGTATTCCGGATCGACGGCCGGGACTGATACAGGAGCAGGTTCAAGCGTGACGCTCACAGACTATCCGTCGTACATAGAACTGTTTGACCTACTTGAGACCGAGAGAAACATGGGAGGATTCATAAAGAGGATGAGATACCTCATGGATACAAATGCAGCTCATGCCTCCGGGGGCGATGCAGCTCAGTTCAGATGTGCAAATGCATATTTTTCGCCGCAGATCAGTGGTGCTACTGTAGAGATAAGCATGATGGGTGTCAGTTTTAAGGCGAAAGTCAGATAGGAGAAGGCATATTTTTATAAGGGGTAGAAATGACGTATGGGCAATAAAAATTATGTGAAAACTCAGGCAGATGAAAATGTTGGGGAAACGGGAATGATGACCGTTGAGGTTGTTATTTGCATGACTATGTTTGCAGCGTTTTTTGTCATCATGCTGAATCTGATCAATGTCGTGTATATAAAACAGAAGGTGCAGGCGGCATTGAAACCGATAGTGATCCAGATGTCCAGAGATTATTATGCAGTCGAGAATCTGGATTACAGCCGGCGGAAGCATTCTGTATTCACTCCTTCCGGGAG
>USSH01000143.1 GCA_900557435.1 uncultured Coprococcus sp.
AGCCGGGCAAGGAGAGGGAGAATCTGTCTGCACTGGCAAGATCCTGCGCGGGCGTGGGTTCTGCCATACCTACTGTACTTACCATGATAGTGGTCCCGGCTATAAGCGGTGCAGCCCTGGCGGCGGACAAGCTGAATATCACGGATTACCGCATCGGCTTCAAGTGGTGGGCTCTTCTGGTTGCAGTGGTGTTCGTCATCTCGGAGGCCATTTGCGTGGCCAACGTAAAGGAGAAAGGCGATACAGTAGTGGAGTCCCACGGAATCGGTGAGATGTTCCGTTCGCTCGTGACCAATGACCAGGCTCTGGCTGTGGTCATCACCATCGTGCTCGTAAACTCTGCACTCTATATAACAAGCAACCTGCTCATATATTTCTTCACATATGACATAGGCAGTGAGAGCGGATATGCGCTGTTCTCCGCATTTGGCGGTGGCGCGCAGATACTTGCCATGATGCTGTTCCCGCTCTTTAGAAAAAAGATGTCCAAGCGAAAGCTGCTCGTACATTCGGTAGTATATGAGATCGTCGGATATGTGATGCTGCTTGCCTGCAGCTTTGCCGGTGTTACCCGCATGACAGTGGGCGGAGTACCATGCTGGTACATCCTGTTCATACCGGGACTTCTGGTATTTGCGGGAAGCGGGCTTCTCAACGTGCTGATAACAGTGTGCCTTGCCGACAGCATAGACTATGGAGAGTACAAGAACGGGCAGAGGGATGAGAGCGTCATATGCTCCATGCAGACGTTTGTGGTAAAGCTTGCTTCTGGAGTTGCAGTGTTCTTTGCCGGACTTGCCATCAAATGGGTTGGTCTTGTACAGCCTGCAGATGGAACCTCTGAGGTCATAGAGCAGAGCACAGGAACACTCATGGGACTTTCTATGATGATGACAGTCGTTCCTATAGTTCTTCTCGTCATAGGGCTTGTATTCTTTATCAGAAAATACAAGCTGACCGAGGAGAAAATGCAGGAGATCATGACAAAACTGAGATAGGAGGAACCGCTATGAACGAAGTTCATACTCGGAATCGGTTCCGACGACCTGCCCTGCTCGCATGCGCGAGAGGGGCGCTACATATTATTGGGAGGAACCGCTATGAACGAAGTTCATACTCGAAATCGGTTTAAATAGGAGGCTTGCTATGATCAGATATATAGAGGAACATCAGGTATTCATATTGGAGACGAAGTCGACGCAGTATGCCATGTGCGTGCGTCAGGATGGACACCTTGAACACCTGTATTATGGCAGCAGAAGTCTGGGCGGCGGAGATCTGAATTTTGTGGGACTTTGGGATGTGGCACATGACCGCAGCCTATTCGAGACCGGAAACGCCATAGTGCTGGACGGTGGACTCACCCTTGAGAGTTTATTGCAGGAATTGTCATCCACTGGCAAGGGGGATGTCAGTGAGCCGTTTGTCTGTATGACCCATGCAAATGGCAGCACTACTTGTGACTTTGTATATGAATCCTATAAGATAAAGAACGGCAGGGATGAGCTTGAAGGGCTTCCATGTGCGGTGGAGTGTGGTAGCGGAATGGGAAAAGCCGTTGTTGTGGATGATGGGCAGCAGAGTGCTCAAACCGATGACGGACAAAATGATGTAGAAACCGGAGTGACACAGCTCACCATAACCCTGCGGGACAAATGTTATAACCAGAAAATGGAACTCGTATATGTCACATGGGATGACTGTGACGTGATAACCAGAAGCACCAGACTGACGAATGAAAGTGAGAATGTAGAACGGGTTGACAGACTTATGTCCTTGCAGCTTGATATGAGAATGTATCAGGAGTATGACATGATACATTTCGGTGGAGCATGGGCAAGGGAGATGCACAGATCGGTGCATCCCGTGCGGCAAGGCAGGGTGGCTGTCTCATCGTCCACAGGAACTTCAAGCAGCAGGGCAAATCCGTTCTTCATGGTGGCAGAGCGTGGATGTACGGAGGAACACGGCGGATGCTATGGCTTCAATCTCGTATATTCAGGAGATCACATGGAGAGCTGTGAACAGAATTCTTATGGACGTATGAGAATACTGAGCGGAATCAATCCTGAAGGTTTTTCGTTTGTACTTGAACCGGGACAGACGTTTCAGTCGCCTGAGGCGGTCATGACATACTCGGCGTCAGGTTTAGGTGGTATCAGCAGCCGTATGCACGCATTTATCAGAAGACATATAGTGAGAGGATACTGGGCAGATCGGGAGAGACCGGTTCTGCTGAACAGTTGGGAGGCTGCGTACTTTGATATAAATGAGAAGAAACTGCTGAAACTTGCCAAAGAGGCAAAGAAGTGCGGCATAGAGCTGTTCGTCATGGATGACGGATGGTTCGGACACAGGGATAACGACACCTCATCTCTTGGAGACTGGCAGGAGAACCGCAGCAAACTTCCGGGTGGCGTAAAGCAGTTGGCGGACAAGGTAAATGCGCTAGGACTGGACTTTGGTATATGGGTTGAGCCAGAGATGGTAAATGAGGACAGTGACCTCTACAGGGCACATCCAGAGTGGGCGGTTAGAGCTCCGGGACAGAGTCATGCCGAGGGACGTCATCAGATGCTTCTGGATCTAACCAATAGGGATGTGAGGAATCATATAGTGGATGCCATGACAAAGGTGTTCTCATCAGCAAATATCTCTTATGTAAAGTGGGATATGAACAGGATCATGTCTGACCGTTACAGCCAGACTCTGCCTTCTGACAGGCAAAGTGAGTTCGGACATAGATATGTTCTGGGACTTTACGACATAGTGGGCAGACTCACCAAGCGTTTTCCTGAGATATTGTTTGAGGGATGTGCTGCCGGTGGCAACAGATTTGACCTCGGTATACTGTGTTACATGCCACAGATATGGGCGAGTGACGACACTGATGCCAGGGAGAGACTTGAGATACAGACAGGGTACAGTTATGGTTACCCGATGTCGGTTGTCAGCAGTCACGTGTCGGGATGCCCGAACCATCAGACGCTTAGAGTCACGCCACTTGAGACTCGATTCGGAGTGGCTGCATTTGGAGTGCTTGGCTATGAGTGCAATCTGTGTGATATGAAAAAGAGGGATCTTGAAGCCATAAGAGAACAGGTAGAGTTTTATAAGAAACACAGGTGGACACTGCAGTTTGGTGAATATCACAGGATAGAGAATGGAACCGTGACGGAGCTTGAGCGGAATGTGTATCAGTTCATGACAGTATCCCAGGATGGATCCGAAGCTGTAGCCTGCTGCTATGAGGGGCAGGTGATACCAAACTATACCTACAGGCATACGAGAACGAAGGGACTTGACGAGAAGGCGGTGTATGTCATGGAGGGCAGAGAACTTGAGTATAGTGTCAAACTCATGGGAGATCTCATCAATACGGTGACTCCGGTGCATGTGAAACCTGATTCACTGGCGCAGAATGCGATAGACAAGGTGGTTAAACTGCCTGGTGAGAAGGAATATGTGAAAGCATCCGGCGCGCTGTTCAACAATGTGGGAGTGAACCTTGCTCCACGATTTGCGGGAACCGGCTACAATGACCAGACTGCTATTTGGACAGAACATGGGCTGAGATTATATACGTTTACCAGAGAGTGATGTGTGGCAGCTTTATTGGCGGAGTGTGTATTTGCACGGGAAAATTTGCATGCAAAATTTACATTATATAAATAGTGGAAATAAATGCTGAAATGTGTTATCGTATCATTATAGAGAATTGTTCTTGATAAAATATGTTATTAAATCTGTTAATAAATCTACTCACAAGTGTATTTATGAATAGATTTATAAAATTACTGTCAGTTCACCGTTCAAACATCTGTTTACAAATACCCGAAGGAGGACTATATAATGAGTGATAAGCGTAATACGTGGCAGAAACAGGTCATATATTCTGTTATAAAGGAACTCAAGACTCATCCTACGGTCCAGAGTCTTATAGATGAGTTGGAAAAACGTGGATACAAGATTGGCAAATCAACTGTATACAGAGTGCTCTCGGATGCTGTTGACGATGGAATAGTCATGAATGTATATTCCGGGGACAAGATGGAGCACTATGATGGCAACACGGAGAATCATTATCATATAAGATGCAAGGTGTGTGACAGGATATTTGACAGCGAACTTCCGTATCAGGATTCTATAACGCAGATGGGCGTGGATGCTGACAGCGATTTTGTCATACTTTCACACAATCTGGAATTCATAGGAATCTGCCCAAATTGCAAAAACAGTCTGAAAAGTCTGTGACAGAGAGATATCAGAATATATAAAACTGCAGCCCGTACAAAGTTTACAGACTGCAGTTTTTTTTATTTATGATCACTCTTATTCGTCACGTTTTTTCTGCGAGATTATGTTGGCAAGTTTTATTTCCCTGACCGAGTAATCTGATTCAGCTGGCTGAAATCCCATTGACGAATCCTTAGATATTGCTGAGGAATCCTGGTTTGCAGTATCCGAGCTGGAAGTATTCTTCGAGAAATCAGGAGTGCTGAAAGGTGAGAATACATTGTGTGACAGAGGAGAGTCTGACGCTGCCGGACTTATATGAGGCTCAGCGCTGCTCTTGTCTGCATTTGCCATATCGGATGCCTGCTGGCTTTCGGTGTTCACCTGCTCTGGCATAACCTTTATAGGGTCAACTCGTGGATTGCTTATAAATGTTCTTTTGGATGATGGCTTTACCACATTCATCCCCAGAATTGATTTCTTGTTGCGGATAGCACGCTGCTCCTCCTCGGATACCACTGGTTCAGCGGGAGTATCGGGCTTGTTTTCGCGCGAGATGATGTTGTCTATGACAGAATCGTCATCTGCCTGCTCGGTTGCCTTTGACACTTTGTCATAGGCGGCAGCAATCTTACGATCATACGCAGCGCGGATATCGTCTGCAGATCTGCCAAATGCTGAATCTTCGTTTGGATCATAAGGCTCTCCCTGTGAAAATGCAGAGTCCGTCTCAGGTGTGTAGTTTGTTCCGACTCCTGTGTTGGATGATGCCAAATCATTATTTGTTGAATCATCATTTGTTGAAGCTGTATTGAAAGCAGAATCTTTTGATGCATCATATGAATCAGGTTCGAAAGCGCTGTCACTTGTCAGGAATCTGTCAGATGCAGCAGAGTCATCCTCGATGTCTTTCAGGATATCCGTAATGTCCTCGCTGTTATCGTTTACTAAGGCTGATTCATTCTCTGCCCCTTCGGCTTCGTCACTGTCATTGTCAGATTCAATATATTCTTCTGCAGGCTCAAAGAAAGTAGGATCTATGGAGAGGGTAAAGTCAACCTCGGAGTGACCAACCTCTATTCCACAATCGTTGTACAGCTTGGTGGTATAGCAGTTCTTCAGAGTTTCGATAAGTTCAGTGTTGTCGTACTTCAGCTGCTCAAGAATGTTGGCTATTATGAGTCCCTGAAACTCATCCGTCCATCCATCTTCAAGCTTTACAGCTATTCCAAGCTTCATACTCTTTATCGCCATGCAGATCACACCTCTAGAGCCGTCCTTCATTATAAGGTCGGGATTCTGATTTATATAATATGAAGGTGTGCCGTAATCGTTGATCTTTTCCGGATACTTATGGATGCATGAAAAGTTGTAATCTATGGTATCTCTGAGTTCTCCTGACATACTGAACGGATCCATGAGCTTTGCGTAGGACATGGCAATGCTTCTGAGCGGCAGTGCAAATACAGGGACACCACATCCGTCTATACCAAGACCTATCTTATAGGTAGGAGTCTGGCTGAGCATGGATATGAAATTGATGATCTGCTGTTGTACCGGTGAGTCCTTCAGATGATATCCGTCTGGTTTGCCGGTGAGCTCACGCTGGAGCAGCATGAGGCTGAAATGTTTGCCTGAGCAACAGTGCTGAAGCTTACTCTGACCCATTCGTGGGTGGAGACGTGATCTGTCGGTCAATTTGGCAGCCAGCGGTGAAGCTGATGTGGAACCACAAGGCTTCATGATCATATTTTCAGGGGTGAGTCCCGTTTTTCTGGCGATCTCTTCCAGCACAAATATATGATGATTGCTTCCCCAGTGAGATGAGTTGAACATAGCGACATCCTCATCAGTGAGATTGAAGCGCTTGTGAAGCCCTGCGAGCAGTGTTGGAAGAACCTGTATAGGCTTGCTTGCAGAACGCATGAAAGTCTGTTTTTCAATGTCTCCGAGATAAGCTATGGTATCCCCGGTTGACGATACTATGGCTATGGATCCTCTGTGAACATTCTCTACTATATTTCCCCGATATTCTTTGATAAGTATTTCTGACATATATATGCTCCTTATGTTATGTAAAAATTGATATTATGAAAAACGCAACCTGGCAGATGATCTGTATTAAGATATTCTGACCATTTGTTGTTGAAGACTTTATGTAAGTATATTTCTGCACTTCAGTGATAGTATACTGTAATATTAGTAATCTGATACTAAAGAATCATATTTATTATACACTCAAATCCTGTCGAATGAAAAGTTATAAGTACTTTATAACAAAAATAATTAGCTCTATATCGACACTTTTCATCAATAAAAAATATAAATGAAGTAAAAAATGTTTAAAAAAATCGGAAAATGCGCATTCTTTTTGTGAA
>USSH01000144.1 GCA_900557435.1 uncultured Coprococcus sp.
CTGTAGCCTTTGATGCCAGGGCAGAAGAACGGGATGTTCTAGGGTTGATCTCGATTACGATGATTCTGTCAGATACAGGGTCATGTGCGAACTGTACATTTGTTCCACCGATGACCTCAACAGAGTCAACGATCTTGTATGCCTGCTCCTGGAGTCTCTTCTGAACGTCCTCAGAGATTGTGAGCATAGGAGCGGAACAGAATGAATCACCTGTGTGTACGCCTAGAGGATCGATGTTCTCGATGAAACATACAGTGATCATATTGCCTTCGCAGTCACGTACAACTTCAAGCTCAAGCTCCTCCCATCCGAGAATTGACTCCTCAACGAGAACCTGACCTACAAGGCTGGCCTGAAGACCTCTTGCACAGACAGTCTTGAGTTCATCTTTATTGTATACGAGTCCACCGCCAGCACCGCCCATGGTGTATGCAGGACGAAGAACAACAGGGTATCCGAGCTGATCTGCGATGGCGAGAGCCTCATCTACAGAGTAGGCAACCTCACTTCTTGCCATTTCTATTCCAATTGCGTTCATGGATTTCTTGAATTCGATTCTGTCCTCACCGCGCTCAATAGCATCTACCTGAACACCGATGACTTTGACATTGTATTTGTCTAAGATGCCTTCTTTTGCAAGTTCAGCACAAAGGTTAAGTCCTGACTGTCCTCCGAGATTTGGAAGAAGAGCATCAGGTCTCTCTTTTGCAATTATCTGCTCAAGTCTCTTGACATTGAGTGGCTCAATGTATGTGACATCAGCTGTCTCAGGATCTGTCATGATGGTAGCAGGGTTGGAATTGACCAATACGATCTCGTATCCAAGTTTCTTAAGTGCCTTGCACGCCTGAGTTCCTGAGTAGTCGAACTCACATGCCTGACCGATGATGATTGGACCAGATCCTATTATCAGAACTTTGTTAATGTCTTCTCTTTTTGGCATATCTTTCTCCTTATTGTAAAATGATTTTTGTTCAGAGCGAGAGCACTGAAAACTACATGAAACCACACAAAATAAAGAAATATTTTAATGTGATTTTAAACATTTCCGGACATCATTTATTTTCTTTTATAAAAATGCCCAAATTATTGTTATTATAAAGTATAAGAGCCGAAAAGTACAGAGCAAATAAAGAAATATATTGAAAAAATAAACTAAAATATGAAATGGATTAAGAATTAAATTAAAGAGAATTATATCAAAAAGAAGCAGGGGACAGCAGATAGCTGTATGTGTAAGCTAGATAACGGTCTAAAAAATCCGGCATATATGACAATCCATACATGCCGGATAAACTGCGATATTACAATCTGTATTAAAAAAACAGATAAAATGTCTTATAACACTTTTGAAAGGAAATCCTTAAGTCTAGGATTCTTAGGATTACCGAAGAATTCCTCCGGTGTACCAGATTCAAGAATCTGTCCGTCGTCAATAAATACGACCTTATTGGCAACCTCCCTGGCAAATCCCATCTCATGGGTAACAATGATCATTGTCATGCCTTCATCTGCAAGAGCCTTCATGAGATCAAGAACCTCGCCGACCATCTCGGGGTCAAGAGCGGAGGTTGGCTCATCAAACAGGATTACATCAGGATTCATGGCAAGAGCGCGGACAATAGCAACACGCTGCTTCTGACCGCCTGAGAGCGTAGATGGATATACATCCGCCTTGTCCTCCAGACCGATCCTCTTCAGGAGTTCCTCAGCCTTTGCATGTGCATCGGCAATGATCTCTGATTTTGTTGTTGTGATTTCCTGCTTTGTCTGCTTTTCCTTGCGGAAGAGATTGGTGACAGGGAGCAGAAGATTATGCCGCTTTGCCTTCTTCAGATCCTGACATCTGACATAGACAGGTGCAAGCATGATATTCTGTATAACAGTCTTGTTGTTGTACAGGTTGAAATGCTGGAAAACCATACCCATATGACGGCGGTGTATGTTGATATCGACCTTAGGGTCTGCTATATCAACACCATTGAATATGATCTGACCGCCGGTAGGATCTTCCATACAGTTCAGACAGCGAAGAAATGTACTTTTACCAGAACCTGAGGGACCGATAACAACCATTATATCGCCTTTGTCTATGGTGATATTGATGCCGTTTAAGACCTTGTTATCACCGAAGCTTTTTTCAAGATTAATGACGTCTATCACTCTTTCTCAGGCTCCTTTCCATTAATTTGATTCCCAGGCTGATGAGGAGCACCATCACGATGTAGATAAGTGCCATGACCAGATAAGGGACCATGAATTCGTAGCTGTTACTTCCGATGTAGTTGAATGCAACGTAGAGATCAGTTGCTCCGACAAAACTTACAACTGAAGTCTCCTTTATTAAAGAAATAAATTCATTTCCAAGGGTTGGCAGAATATTCTTGACTGCCTGAGGTATAACGATTTTGAGCATGGTAGTCGAAAAACTGAGTCCCATGGCACGTCCACCTTCCATCTGACCTGGATCAACGGAGAGTATACCACCACGCATGATCTCTGAGATGTAGGCACCGCTGTTGAGTCCGAATACAAGCATAGCCACCTGAACTCCTGTCATATGTCCTCCCACTATAGGAAGAAGAACATAGTAGAAGAGAAGGAGCTGTACAACCATAGGTGTTCCACGGAAGAAACCTACATATACACTGCAGATCGCATCCAGAACTCTAGGCAGACGCTTGTACTTTGGAATTACCCTGACGGTAGCTATGAGGGTACCGATTATTATACCGATGATAAGACCGGCAATGGCTATTATCACAGTATTCTTCAGACCCTCTACTACCTTAACATACCCGTTGTTGTCGATGAATATTTCTATGAACTTTTGTATTTTTGTAGAAATGTCTCCCATGAAATATCCTTTCAAACATAATTGGCGTTAATACTAAAATTATTAAATCTGAAATAAAATTTACTGCATTGCGTTAAGAGCAGCAGTGATGCTGGCTGCAGGAGCAGCATCGATGATAACATAGTTGAGGTTACCATTTAAAAGATCCTGAACTGCAAGAGAACCGTTCTTGTAGCCTGTTGAAGTCATAGCAAGCTTTGTGAATCCCCAGTCTGCGTCACCCTCGCAGTAGAACTGTCCGGTAGTACCTGTCTGGAAACCAATCTTCATGTCTGAGCCTTTAGCCTGAAGGATCTTGTTGACATCATCGGCTGTCTTGCACTCATCAAACTCTGTATTGTCTGATGTAACGATAAGCTTCTGTGAAGCCTTGTAATATGAATCTGAGAAGCTTACATACTCCTCGCGGTCTGGCTTTATAGTAAGACCTGCCATAGCGATATCACACTTGTGCTGACCAACTGAGAGACATACAGCGTCGAAATCCATGTTCTGGATAACGAGCTCCTTGCCAAGCTTGTCTGCGAGAGCCTTAGCTATCTCCATATCGACACCATAGTAGTTCTCACCCTTTGTATACTCAAATGGCTCGAATGCAGCATTTGTTGCAACTACAAGCTGATCCTTGTTTGCATCAAGCTTTGCTGACTCAACTGCAACAGGCTCGCCATCACCGAAGTAGTGATTGCAGATCTCTTCAAATGATCCGTCTTCGTTCATTGACTTGATGAAATCATTGACCTGTGTTAAGAGCTCAGGCTGATCCTTGTCAACACCGAAAGCATACTGCTCATCTGTAAGGTCGATCTCGATGACCTTTGCAGTCTTCTTTGATGAAGCGTTCTCTGAAGCAGCCTCCGAAGAATCATCCTTGCTTCCACATGCAGTAAGAGCTGTCATAGCCAAAACTGCTGACATTGAAATTGCTAATAATTTTTTGAGTTTCATTTTTACATCTTCCTTTCATATTTTATCTGAATAAATATACCATTGTGTTTCAAAAAAAGCAATTAATATATGAAAAAACTCGCGTCAAAATGTCGAAAAAATGTCGAAAAGGAGAGATATCTTGTAAAAACAGGTGTTTGTTATAGATTTATAAATAAACATTGTTATGTGAATAGTATTTACTATATAATGTATCTGTGTCATTAAAAAAATGAAGTACATATCAAATATGAAGAAAATGAAGAAAAGGGAGGATAAATTATATGAGATATGAGATTAAGGGTGGCATGATGCCAGTAGTTGAGATTGTGTTGGAGGCAGGGGAGTCTGTGAACTGCGAAAAGGGTGCAATGGTATGGATGTCACCAAACATGCAGATGCAGACAACTGGCGGAGGAGTTGGCAAGATGTTCTCCAGAGTCATGTCTGGTGAATCAATGTTTCAGAATACATATACAGCTCAGGGTGGCACAGGCATGATAGCATTTGGGTCAAGCTTTGTTGGAAATATCATGGCGGTTGAGATAGGACCGGGCAAGGAGATCATTTGTCAGAAGTCGGCATACCTTGCATCGACACCGGGGGTGAATCTGGAGATAGCTTTCCAGAAAAAAATTGCAGGCGGCTTTTTCGGAGGAGAAGGATTTATCATGCAGAGAATAACTGGTCAGGGTATCGTATTCCTCGAGATAGATGGTTCGGTTGTGGATTACATGCTTGCTCCGGGACAGCAGATGGTCATTGACACAGGTTATCTTGCAATGATGGATGCAACATGTTCCTTGAACGCAGAGACAGTAAAAGGTGGTGCCATGAATATGTTCTTTGGAGGAGAGGGATTCTTCAATACAGTGGTAACAGGTCCTGGCAGAATAACACTTCAGACCATGCCAAAGTCGCAGCTTGCCGCTGAGATAGCCTCCATGATACCGTCTAAATAACCAACAGAGCATATATTTAAGCCAACCTCAAAAGAAAACTGCAGCATCTTTCAATGTCGTCCAACTTGAAAATAAAAAGTTAAATATGAAATTTTGACGAAAATATAGTCGGATTTAGTGTTTGAACTTAGATTTTTCAACCAAAATTTGCAAAATACTGCAAACTTATGCGATTAAGGTCTAGACAACCGGAGAAATAAATTATATGATACAAGGGTTGAACGTTAGAATTGTCTATTTAACATAGAATATTTTGACGTGTAACCCAGACATATAACTATAACATTGTTAGGTAGCAAGGGAGACTTTATATGAAAGCGTACAGTGAATTATCAAGAGAAGAGTTAATGGAACTTAGAGAGCAGCTACTTGCGGCATATGAGGAGAAGAAGGCTCTTGGCCTGAATCTTGATATGTCAAGAGGTAAGCCATCACCAACCCAGCTTGGAGTATCTGTTGGTCTTATGGATGTTATCAACAGTGATTCTGATATGAAGTCAGAGTGTGGCATAGACTGCAGAAACTATGGGTGCCTTGATGGAATTCCAGAAGTCAAGAGACTTATGGCAGAGATGATGGGAACCACTGAGGATCATATCTTCATCGGTGGTAATGCAAGTCTTACTCTTATGTTTGACACTGTATCAAGAGCATATACACACGGAATAATGGGGGAGACACCTTGGTGCAAGCTTGACAAGGTAAAGTTCCTCTGTCCTGTTCCGGGATATGACAGACATTTTGCTATCACAGAACATTTCGGAATAGAGATGATCAATATACCTATGACAGTTACAGGACCTGACATGGATATGGTTGAGGAACTTGTAAATTCAGATCCTACTGTAAAGGGTATATGGTGCGTTCCAAAGTATTCAAATCCACAGGGAATCTGCTACAGTGATGAGACAGTAAGAAGATTTGCAAATCTTAAGCCTGCGGCTAAGGACTTCAGAATCTTCTGGGACAATGCATATGTTATCCATCATCTGTATGAGGACAATCAGGTGGAGATACTTGACATCATCGGAGAGTGCGAAAAAGCTGATAACCCTGATATGGTATATGAGTTTGCCTCGACATCAAAGGTAAGTTTTCCTGGCTCAGGTGTATCAGCAGTGGCTATGTCACATGCCAACCTTGAGGATGCCAAGAAACATTACACGATACAGACTATAGGAAACGATAAGGTAAATCAGCTCAGACATGCAAGATACTTCAAGAATCTTGATGGACTCAAGGAGCATATGAAGAAGCATGCTGATTTCATGAGACCAAAGTTTGAGGCAACTCTCAAAGTCCTTGAGGAGGAGCTTGACGGACTTGGAATCGGTTCATGGATCAAGCCTCTCGGCGGATATTTCATTTCCTTTGATGCAATGGAAGGCTGCGCTAAAGCAATCGTTGCCAAAGCAAAAGAGGCAGGTGTTGTTATGACAGGTGCCGGCGCAACCTATCCATATGGAAAGGATCCGAAAGACAGCAACATCCGTATCGCACCGAGTTATCCGAGCATCGAGGAGCTTGGCAAGGCAGCAGAAGTATTTGTTCTCTGCGTGAAGCTTGTAAGTGTGGAAAAACTTCTGGAGAAATAAATCGATCACATCAGACTGCCCGGTATTTCAGCGTACGTAATACCGGGCAGTCATAACTATCGGAGAGAGATCATGGGTGAGGAAAAAGAAAAAATGAAAACCGGCAAAAAGGTGATCATTGCACTGATCATAATCCTGCTGATCTTTACAGCAGCAGCTTATGGATACGGTGTGCATTATTTTACAGAT
>USSH01000145.1 GCA_900557435.1 uncultured Coprococcus sp.
AGGCGAAGGCGGAGAACCGAGCGAAGAGCCAGGCAACGACCCAGGAGAAGGCGGAGAACCAAGCGAAGAGCCAGGCAATGAACCGGGAGAAAGCAATGAACCGGAAGAAGGCGGAGAACCAAGCGAAGAGTCAGGGGATAATCCGGGAGAAGGCGGAGAACCAAGCGAAGAGCCAGGGAATGAACCGGGAGAAGGCGGAGAACCAGGTGAAGAGCCAGGCAATGACCCAGGCGAAGGTGGAGAACCAGGCGAAGAGCCGGGCAACGAACCGGGCGAAGGCAATGAACCGGGAGAAAGCGGAGAGCCGAGCGAGAATCCGGGCAATGAACCGGGAGAAAGCGGAGAACCGAGCGAGAATCCAGGCAATGAACCAGGCGAAGGCGGAGAGCCGAGCGAGAATCCGGGCGAATCGAATGGAATGCCAAATGGAGACGAACCGAGTGAGAATCCGGGCGAATCGAATGGAATGCCAAATGGAGACGAACCGGGCGAAGGCGGAGAGCCGAGCGAGAATCCAGGCAATGAACCAGGAGAGTCAGACGGAATGCCGAACGGAGATGATCCGGGCGAAGGCGGAGACTCAGGCGAGAGCGGGGATCCAGGAGAGTCAGACGGAATGCCAAACGGAGATGATCCGGGCGAAAGCGGAGACTCAGGCGAGAGCGGGGATTCAGGTGAGTCAGACGGAATGCCAAACGGAGATGATCCGGGCGATGGCAGAGATCCGGGAGAAGATGGCGGAGGAGAGTCTGATGGAATGCCAAATGGTGATAATAGCCCGAGTGACAGCGGCTCATCTAATGATGGCGGAGGTCAAAGCGATGGTGGCTCGTCCAACGATGGTGGAGGTTCAGGCGACAGTGGTCCATCCAACGATGGCGGTGGCATGGGCATGTAATACATAAATAAAAAATGCCGTTCCCAATATAAAAGGGAGCGGCATTTGTGCGTAATTAAGTTAATTAAGTATTATATCAAGTTTTATTGGATTGTGATCTGAGTTTTGAAAATCCAGATTAACTGTTTCAATAGACTTGATAGAAATGTTTGATGAAACAATAAAACCGTCAATTACATAAAACTGAAATTTATCATCCTCGTTGTTGTAAGACTTGTCCAGCGAACGGCATGTAGGAACTGACGAATCAGTTATACATGTAAAATCATTTCCAAATTCAGAAATATCTATGAGACCAGGAGCCCACAGTTTAGCAGATTGCTGGGGATAGGCTGATATGTCGGTATTTGAAAATGTCTGGTTGAAGTCGCCCCCAGCTATCACGTAATTGCCTTTATCGGTTTCGGTTTGCAGTATGTCTGCAAGCATTTTCGTCTGGGCAGCCTTGCCCTCACCGGAATCATAGGCTTCAAGGTGTAGATTTACAATGACAAGCTCTTTATCCGTACCATCAATAGGAATTCTAGATACAATCAGACATCGTTTCAGATTGCACAGCCTGATAGGATAAGAAAATGGGCAAGGAAGCTTGATTCTGCAAGCGGTCGATACCGGATAAGTGCTGAGAGTCATTATACCGGAAGCGACCTGCCCGATGGGTGGAATTGGGTAGGGCACCATGAGCGTTTTGTAGTTGTAAGCGTAGGAACTGTTGTATGAGGACAGTTCATCTTTAATTATGGACTCTTCATTTATTTTGTGACTTCGGGAGGATTTCTCATCGACTTCCTGAAGCAGGATAATATCAGGCGATAAACTATTCAATTCTTCTGTGATGGCAGACATGTTGGTCAGCACCTGTTCTTTGGTGGATGTGTACACACTATTACCGCCATCCATGAAAAAGTCAGCATTTGCTCCGAGGGAACCGTAACCGATGTTCCACGTAACAACGGAAATGTTATCGCCGATTGATAATTCCTCCTGCTGGGAGAGCTTGTTTGTATCAGTGGGAAATGAATCATCCTGAGTAGCTGGCTGGTCGTTGTAAGTTACCGTCAGATCCTCAGAGTCTTGAGGTTTGTATTCGGTTACAGTGAGTACGCCGACAAAGATAGCAGCAATCAAAATGATAATTCCAAGAGCAGCACCTACTATCTTAAGAATTTTGGTTACTGGTTTAGTGTTAGATTTTTTTAAGGATTTCAAATAACAGGTCATCTCCTATCAAATAATAAGTAAACAATATCGAGATATTTGTGTACTAAACAAAATTATAGCAGACACGTCTAATTCAAACAATGAAAAATATTTTTCACAATAACGCAAATGGGGGCGGGGGTGACGGAGGGGACGGAGGTACCTGACCCCTCCGTCCCCAAGAAATTATCGGTAACGCATTCTATTTCCTTATGTTTAATTACAGAGAAATATGTTATGATGCAGAGGATAATAAGTCGATGAGGGGAAAATATGTTTGATTATATAATTAAAGATGTTATGGAAGTGGTGGGATACCTGCCCATAGGAATTCTGTGTGGAATCCTTGTGGTTGCTATATATCTTGTGTGTGTGTGGCATGCTGGGAGAAAAAGACATTTGGATATTCATTTGCCGGATGGCAGCAGTGAAACAGATGATAATGATGTTCCGGCTGTGACCTCAGCGGGAACTCACATATGGAATTCTATGGTGTGGTTTCTGCTCGGAGTGTATCTTGCAGTTATGTTTGTGACGGTTTTTCTGTCTAGAGAGCCGGGGTCCAGGCAGGGGATAGACATGACATTGTTCGGAACCTGGGGCGAGACACCGCAGGCGCATGCATTTGTCATAGAGAATATACTGTTGTTTGTCCCGTTTGGAATATTGTATCCGCTGGCGGTTTCGGCAACGGACAGAAAGCCGGATTTTAGGAAGAAAATAGGCTGGGAGAAATTCACAGTGCTGTGGGGATTCCTCATAAGCGTTGGGATAGAGACAGTGCAGCTTATAACGGAGCGCGGATATTGCCAGCTGGATGATGTGGTGATGAACACGTTGGGAGCGCTGGTGGGGTATGTGGTATTTGCCACAATAAAAATTATGTTTACAAGAAAAAGATAGGATCATAAAGATGGTCAATATTTTATCATTCAATTCGGTTGGTGATAGAATGTGGCCATTTTTATTTTACTCCAAACAAATTGAACGTTTGACATTGTGAAATGTGGTGTAGATTTTGGGACGAAAAGAATGCATAAAATGCTATATAAAAAAGTTTGTAATAGACAGATTTCGCTTTTAAGGTACAATATATATGTGGAAATTAAGATATCAGGAATAGGCTTGAATGCAATAAAATGAAGGGAGCAGCAAAGGTATGAAAAAGACTGCAATAATTCTGATGGCAGGAATAGCGCTTGGACTTTCGGGCTGTGGTATGTCAGATTTTGACGAAGCAGTAGATCGGTAGATCGAACAGGAATCTGGTATAAAGGGTGATGACGATTATGACAATGTAACATCGTGGAAAAGGATCCCTGCAGAAGGGGTTTTCACCGTCGATATGGCAGCTTGCGAATATGTAGTTGACAATGAACGAAAATATGTGCTGCTTAGAGTTCCGAAGCCTGTATTAGGTGATATAAGTATAGATGAGAAGAATAAGAAGACCCTATTATATCGTGACGATGGCTTGTTTGATAAAAACCAACAATATGCCGCTGACCTCGATGAGAAACAGACAAATGATGCCAAGGAAAAACTTGAAAAGAAAATGAGAGGCAATCAGGAATATTATACTAAAGCAGAGCAATCGGCAAAGATAGTGATAAAAAATATGGTCGAAATGTTAAATTATGATATAGATGACCTGAAGGTTGAAGTGGAATTTATGGAATAATAAAAAATAAGAAGCAAGAAGGAGGAACACACATGCCGTGCACAACAATTTTAGTGGGCAAGGCCGCCTCATATGACGGTTCAACGATAATAGCGAGAAATGATGATTCGGGGGCTGGTTCGTACACTCCGAAGAAGTATGCTGTGGTGCATCCTGAGGAGCAGCCGCGCATTTACAAGTCTGTTATTTCCCATGTGGAGATAGAGCTTCCGGACGATCCGATGAGATACACCTGTGTGCCGAACGCTCTAAGCGGTGAGGGAATCTGGGCGGCCAGCGGAGTAAATGCAGCAAATGTGGCGATGACTGCAACTGAGACTATAACCTCGAATCCGAGGGTGCTCGGGGCGGACCCGCTTGTGTGTTATGAGCCAGCAGACGGAGATAAGCCGGAGAAGGCAGGTGGAATAGGTGAGGAGGACATCGTGTCCATCACTCTTCCATATATAAAAAGTGCCAGAGAGGGTGTAATTCGCCTTGGAAGTCTGCTTGAACAGTACGGAACTTATGAGATGAATGGAATAGCATTTCAGGACGTGGATGAGATCTGGTGGCTTGAGACCATCGGCGGACATCACTGGATCGCGAGGAAGGTTCCTGATGATGTGTATGTTGTCATGCCAAACCAGTTCGGTATGGATGAATTTGACCTGGCGGATGCACTTGGGGCGCAGAACGAATTTATGTGTTCAGCGGATCTTCCGGAATTTATAGAGAAATATCATCTGAACGTGGAGAATATGGAGTGCGTGATGCTGCGGAATATATCACAGACCGGAGAGCTGCAGGATAAAGATGAGAACGATGATTGTGGACAAGAAGTCGACAGCACCAACAATGAGATTGATTCGTCGGATGGCACATATACAAGTATAATCTGCCCGAGGGATATATTTGGCAGCCATGACGATGCTGATCATGTGTATAATACGCCGAGAGCGTGGTTCATGGAGAGGACACTTAATCCGAATTCCGCTGTCTGGGATGGCTCGGATGCGGACTTTACTCCGGTGTCGGACGACATTCCGTGGTGCATGATACCGGAGAAGAAGATAACCATGGAGGACGTGAAGTATGTTTTGTCCTCTCATTATCAGGGTACTCAGTATGATCCATATGGAAATTACGGTGACAAAAGCCTTCGTGGGGCGTATAGGTCAATCGGAGTGAACAGAACGGATTTTATGTCGGCAATGCAGATCAGGCCGTATGCAGATGAGGACAGCAGTGCCATCCAGTGGCTGGCATTTGCATCAAATGCATTCAATGTCATGGTGCCATTTTACACAAATGTTGACGAGGTGCCGGAGTATCTGGCAAATACATCCGCGGAAGTGTCCACGGACAATTTCTACTGGACCAGCCGTATGATCGCGGCAATGGCGGATGCATCGTATGCGAAGTCGGTGTTCCATATTGAGAGATATGACGAGAAGGTCATGTCTAAGGCGCATGAGATCATATACAGGTATGATGATCTTCTCGGAGCTGATAGGGATGTGCAGACGGATGCTGTCAGTAAGTTGGGGCAGAAACTCAGGCAGCAGGCAAACCGGGAGACTGCGGATATGGTAAGGCAGGCGGCAAGCGACACTCTTGGAAAGGTGCTTTATGAGCTGAGCAATCAGATGAAAAATTCATACTCCAGGTCGGATGCGTAACTGAAGTATGCATGGCGCAGTTTGAGTGGTGACTTTTCAGCATGGGATATACGCCACGCTGTCAGTTGTGAGTTTCTCTGTACCGGCTCGGTGTCACGCCATATTTTTTCTTAAACATTCTGTTGAAATATGACAGGTTGAAGAATCCGCAGTTTTCTGCTACAGACAATACACTCTCATCATTTGTGGAGAGAAGTCTTGCGGCAACATTCAGTCTGAAGTCGTTCAGATATGACACAAATGACACCCCCATGGTGTTTTTGAAAAATCGCATAAAATGGGATTCTGAGAATCCACAGTAGGAGGCTATGTCTGTGATGGATATGGCCTCTTTGTAATTTTCATCTATATATGAGAGGATGAGCTTGGTCCTTTCAAGATCTCGGGCACGGTTCTTTCTGTCTGCCTCATCCCTGACCGTGGAGTTGGTGAACAGAATGTAGAAAAATTCAAAGTAATATCCCTTTAGAGCCAGATGATATCCTTTGGGAGTTTCTGAGCAAAGTTTATCCACCCGGTTCAGGCATGAGGAGAGCTGCGGGTACAATGGATCATCCCTGTCGTAGATGCTCTTTATATCCACATCGCCTGCCAGAAGCGGCAAGAAAAATTCGCTGTCCAGTGAGTCGTGATTCTTTGATCTGAACATGTCAACGGAGAACAGGATATTTTCATATTCCATGCTGTCTTTCTCGTGCTGTGAGATAGAGTGGAGCTGCCCCGGGCGGACCAGGATGATGTCGCCGGCTTTTACCGTTCTGGGCTCGGTATCAACGGAAATGATACCGCAGCCTTTTTTTATTACAATGATCTCCACGTCATTATGCCAGTGAAGCGGAACCTGTGTGAAGTCCAGTGGAATGGAACACAGGTACGTGTTGTATGGGAACTGGATGCTGACGTGTTTTTTAGTTTCATGGAGGTTTTCATAGGTAAGTGTGTTCATGGATGTGTATAAGTCCTTTCTGAAGTGATTGGGATTATCAAAAAGTTGTATATTTGATAGTATTGTATTACTTTTTACTACTATGATGCAAGAGATAAAATGTATAATCCTATTATAATATCAG
>USSH01000146.1 GCA_900557435.1 uncultured Coprococcus sp.
GCACTTGGCTACGGACCAAGGTGTCGGGGGTTCGAATCCTCTTGCGCACGTGATAAAAGCTGTCTGAATTGTTTCAGACAGCTTTTTATTTTATGAAAATCACTTTCTGGTTTTTATTTTATCAAAATCACTTTCCGTCAGTTGAATATTTTATCAGAAATAAATGAGCCAGTGTAAAAATCTACCTAAATCATACACTGGCTTTCTGTATACATAAGTTTTGCGGCTATATGCCTTATTTACATGAGTCGACGTCGCCGTTTCCCAGATATTTCTCCACCTTATCAGGCGTATCCAGTCTCAGGCGCACAATAGTCATCATGATCATGTACCTCAGCACTTCCTTTAATATCTCATCCTCAAACTGCGACTTCATATTTTCCGGATATGCATGTACCAGGAAATGCACGTTATAGGCATCGCCCTGTCTTGAGATAAACGCACTCACATAGAGGCCGTTCATGACCGCTGTTATTATGTCGTCATCCGTGATCTGTATATTTATCTTATACATCTTTGATATAAACTTTACCGTCTTGTCTTCTTTCACGAGAAAACGTCTGTCTGTTATCTCTCCTATGGAAAAGTTCTGTTTATGCAGTGTTATAGCCTGCAGGAATTCTGCTTCCCTGTCATTCTCTATTATATAATCATATATATCATTCGGTGTGTATGCCATATTGTCCAAGTCATCCTTTCGTCTATTTGTCTATGATCTATATGCTACGCAATTTTTTCATTCACACATCCGGTGTCATAACGTTACGCAACCATCGTAAGTCCAATTACAAATACCACAAATGCAACAATCGTAAGCACGTACCACTCGATAACACGGACTGTAAGTTCCCAGTCCGACGGCTCAACATCGTACAGATTTCTCACTCTGGGCCACATAGCCAATCTGAAAAGTTCATCCGGGAACAGCATACTCACGACCGCAATGATGCATATAATGATTCCGAATATATATAATACTATATTTCCTCTGTTTGTAGTCTGCGGACCATTAATAAACTTCACTATCTCATAAATATCCGGCGGATTTGCATAATAATCTCCTAAAACCACATCAAAATCGTTTGCCATCGTGCCGTCTGCATTGTATACCATATAGCCTTCTTTTGAGACAGCACCTCTGAAATACACTTTGTCACCATCCATGATCTTTAATCCCATATAATCATCAGATGATAACATGCCATCCTCGGTCACTGCCGGTATGGCAGAAGAATCCTCCACCCAACTATATGGTCCATATGTTACATCCCTATAATCTTCTCCTGTAAATCGGTGATAGCACTTAAATTCTATCCTCCGGTCATCATATACTGTGATGTTTGTATTTTCATCTGTGTATGTCACATTTCCCTGACCTTCTTTTCGAGTCAAAAAGTCATTCCTGAATTCAATTCCCTTTATGGACATTATGATCGGATAGATTATAGAAAATGCTATGATCATTACCACTATAATGATCATCAGAACCTTCTGCGTCTTAGATAAATTCTTTATTCTTTCCATACACAGTTCTCCCTTCAGCCACCTATTTTTTGTTATCTTCATGAGTTGCCCAAACATGCTCTGCAAGTTTCAAGTACATATCGACTGCCTATATTATCCTCCCGTGCTATCCGCAGCCCCTGACTAATGCACACACACGCCTAGAACAGATCCAGCGTATTGTCAAGATATATCTCTTCTCTGACCCGAAGCTGATACTCTGGCTTTGTCATATAGTATAGCAGAAATTCCAGCACTATGGCACTTCCAAGACTTCTTCCCTCTATCTTGAAATTGGAAAACCCCAGCGGCAGGTAAATGTTACTTATATCATCTATACCTATAAATCCGGGATTCTCCATCGCCTTTGAGAAACAATAGCCGTCTGCTGCGTTTGGCGATGTACAGCGGTGAATTGATCTCTCGCCCAGTGCCATACGGCTCACATCCTCATAGCAGGCTTTCCTGTCCTGACAGGAGAACCAACAACACTCGTTGCACAGGAATTCCACCTTGTCTTTCTGCTTTTGCGAAAGCGCTCCCAGCCTGTCAAATGCTTTGTTCAGCCGGAAATCCGGCACAACATATCGGAATTCATCTCGGTCAAGCTCTGCTGAAAACAGATCAAAGTCCGTGATGACCTTTGTTGTCGATGAAACCATATATAGTCCCGGATAATTCTCCTGCAGATAGTCAAGCAGCAACTCCGAATGGACTATGGCGCCATTTTGAATATTAACATTCTCAAACGCTCTGCACAAATCGTTACACCGTTTATCAGCAAGATGTTCCGGTCTCAGTAGTGAGTTGCTGAAGGTCAGCCTCGCCGATATTCCATACTCACTCATAAACTCCAGCACGTCTCCGGCATCGCTGTCGCCATATCCCACTCTGCCACCGCCCCAGAGACAGTCACCCGGTGCGCCATACACTGAACCGATATCACACCAGTCATAAAAATATTCCCTGTGCTCACGATATAGTGGCAGGAACACCTTGTACAGCTCGTAGAATTCAAAAAGTCCGGGCAGATGGTAATGTGCCTTGTATTCAGTTTTGCTATTTTCCGTCTCTGTCTTTGATCTGCCAGACAATGACTCATTCCCCATAGTGTTCATTTTCCTGTTTTTCTTTCAGTTCCCATATGTTATCTCAGTTTCCACATACTGTCTACAATTATATAAAAATTCTTCATCTGTTGCAAACCATGTTTAGGATATTGTATATTTGAACTATGGGAATTCACATTTTATAAGCGAGGGATAACTATGAATTATGCATTTACAAATGGAAAAATATTAGACGGAACCAAAGATATGCAGATACAGACCGGGCTCTGTATCCTAGTCAAAGATGGCAAAATATATGACATCATAAAGGATACTGCTGATCTTGACGGATATAAGATCATAGACCTTCAAGGGAATTACATTCTGCCGGGTCTTATCAATATGCACGTACATCTTGCGGGAAGCGGAAAACCGCAGAAAAAGCAACGCGACAATGAAAAACTTGTAAATAACATCATGGGCTCGGCGCTTACAAGAGCCATCGCGTACAACATGGTGGCAGGCTTTGCAAAGGACGAACTGTTAGGCGGTGTGACGACCATCAGGACGGTTGGCGGCCTTGGCGACTTTGACACCAGACTGCGTGACGAGATCGAAGCAGGCACCAAGATAGGACCGCGTATCCTTGCAGCCAACCAAGGAATCTCAGTTCCCGGCGGACATATGGCGGGATCGGTAGCTATCGCCGCTGCGAACATAGATGAGGCACTTGCCCACTTGGACAAATGTGAGAAGGAAAAGGTTGATATCATCAAGCTCATGATCACCGGAGGAGTGCTTGATGCAAAGGAAAAGGGCGTCCCGGGAGAACTGAAGATGTCACCCGATATGGTGCGTGCCGTCTGCGACAAGGCTCATGCAGACGGCTACATGGTGTCCGCCCACGTCGAATCACCTGAAGGTGTCCGCATTGCTCTGGAAAACGGAGTTGATTCCATCGAGCACGGCGCCAGGATGGATGATGACATGATAAGACTTTTCAAAGAACGCGGGGCATTTCTCTGTACCACTATCTCTCCGGCTCTTCCATATGCCCTGTTTGACCGCGCCCTCACAAATGCGACAGAGGTCGAGCAGTACAATGGAAATGTCGTATTTGAGGGAATCATAGACTGTTCAAAGGCAGCCCTGGCAAATGACATCCCTGTTGTACTAGGAAATGACGTCGGCTGTCCATGGATCACACAGTACGACTTCTGGCGTGAGCTGTACTACTTCCACAAATACGTCGGGGTATCCAACTCATTTGCACTGTACACCGCGACAAAGCGGAGTGCGGAGCTTGCCGGAATCGGACAGCTCACCGGATCCATCGAGAAGGGCAAATATGCAGACATGATAGTCACCGCAGGAAATCCACTTGACGATCTGCGCGTTCTCAGGAATCTTGAGATGGTCATCACCAAGGGAAACATCATCGACCACCCGAAGATCAAGAAGAGGAAGAATGTGGATTCGGAGCTGGACAAGTTTCTGTAGGCAATACAAACAAACTGCAACGGAGGTTATTATTTATTATGGGAAATACATTCAGGGAAGTTAAGTGTTACAAATGCGGACATATTTTTATGTGGCAGAAAGATGGTATTGAATATCAGTCTGAATACAGTTTGGAAAGCACCAGCGAACTGCTTGGAATTGCAGAATGTCCTAAATGCAGCACGGATATGTTGGTAATTCTGCATGTTCTTGAGGGGATCTCTAAAGATTCAAGTGGAATTGTTAAAATGGGGATAAAGGGAATATAAAGACAAAAACAACCGGAGATGTTTCTTTCTGAACATGCCCGGTTATTTTTGTATATGAAAATATCCTACTCATCCGGATTCACGATGGCACCTATCTTAAATTCTCTGCCGTCCTTTTGCCACTGTCTGTACTCCGCTGTAGCGGCAAAGAGTACATCTCCCGATGAGTTAATCGCTGTCTCAAGTGAATCCTGGACCACTCCGATGATCATTCCGACGGCAACAGCCTGCATGGATATATCCTGTGGGATCCCAAACAGTGAGCACGCCATAGGAATTAATAGCAGCGAGCCTCCCGCAACACCTGAGGCACCGCACGCGCCAAGGGTTGCCATGAGACTGAGCATGAGTGCTGTCGGAACGTCAACCGACACTCCCATGGTATTTGCGACGGAAAGCGCCATTATAGTTATAGTGATGGCGGCACCATCCATATTGATGGTCGCGCCAAGCGGGATGGATACCGAATACACATCCGGGTCAAGTCCAAGTCTTTTGCAAAGTGACATGTTCACAGGGATATTTGCCGCAGAACTTCTGGTGAAGAACGCCGTCACGCCTGACTCTCTGAGACATCTCCACGCGAGTGGATATGCATTTCTCCTTAAGACGATAGTCGCAAGAAGAGGATCTACTATCAATGCAACCATGAGCATAGCGCCCACTAGCACCAGCAACAATCTGCCATATTCCTTAAATATCGACAATCCGCTCTCCGATACTGTTGTGAATACAAGTCCCATGATTCCAAATGGCGCGCATCCGATGATCCACCTCACGACGGTCGACACCGCATCCGATATGGATACAAGTGTAGATTTTACGGACTTGCTTGTCCGGCGCATAGCAAGTCCAAACAAAAGCGCCCATGCAAGTATGCAGAGATAATTTGCATTGAGTATTGCATTTACCGGGTTATCAGTGATGTTGAGCAAAAGATTCTGAAGCACCTCCATGATTCCCGATGGAACGACATCCGACTGATACGATTCCAGGTCCAGTGTCATGGTTACAGGGAAAATAAAGCTTGCGCCCACCGCCACAACCGCCGCGCACAGCGTGCTGAGTATATACATGATCGTCACCATGCGGAACTGTTGTCCATTTCCTTTTCCTGCATTTGCAATGGAGCTGATGACAAGGGCAAATACCAGTATCGGCGCGATTGCCTTGAGCGCTCTGACAAACATAGTTCCGATCAGTCCTATTCCCGTTGCCCCCGGCACCAGGAGCCCCAGCACCGCACCGATTACTATTCCAACCAATATCTTCGCGATCAGTGACACCTTATTCCACATCTCTACAATCTTTTTCATTAATCTAACTCCTAACTATATCTATATTTCTGCTTATTAACATACATTTCCTTTAGTGTTCTTCTTTCTCAGAAGAAGTATCCCCACGAGCAGAAGCACTGGGAATATAACTCCCGCAAGGATTCCGCGTTTCAGGTCGTCCGATGCCAGACTTGACACAAAGCCCACCAGGGTCGGTCCGCCGGAGCAGCCCACGTCCCCCGCAAGTGCCAGCAGTGCAAACAGTGACGTTCCACCATTTCGCAGAGCCGACGATGCCTTGCTGAAACTTCCGGGCCACATGATCCCCACTGAAAATCCGCAGACTGAGCAGCCGATAAGTGATACGAATGCGGACGGCGCAAGCGATATACACAGGTATGACATGATACACAAAAGGCTGCTGCCTATCATGAATTTGTCCAGATCGATCCGGTCTCCCCTTTTGCCATAGAACGTTCTGGCACTTCCCATCAGCACGGCAAATGCCATCGGTCCGGCAAGGTCTCCAACAACCTTGCTCACTCCAAGTCCCTGCTCTGCAAATGTGGACGCCCACTGGCTGACTCCCTGCTCGCTGGCACCTGCGCACAGCATCATGAGCATGAGTATCCAGAATGTCTTATTCATACAGAGCTCCCTGATCGTCATTCCGCTCTCTCCCTCTTCTATGAGCGTGGCTATAGGAACTCTGGTAAATGCAATGCCATTTATGATCGGAACCACCGCCCAGATCAGAGCCATGACTTTCCAGTTCTGTATTCCACACGCCTTGAAGAACAAGGTTGACAGCAGCACCACAGCCACATGTCCCCAGCAATAAAAGGAATGCAGAAGACTCATGACCTGTTCCTTATTTTTCG
>USSH01000147.1 GCA_900557435.1 uncultured Coprococcus sp.
TTTCCGTCCAGATTGACACATATTATAACCGGACAAGACAGAGTCTTGCTCATTTCCCTTACCATTATCTCATCCTGTCTTGCTGTGAGTTTCCAATGTATATTTCTAACATTGTCTCCGGGTCTGTATTCTCTGACCTGATAAACCTCAGTCGAATCATCACCTCTTATATCTGAGTGATATACATCACTGTCAGTCACAAAATCTCTGGTCTTCTTTGACACATTCATCGGCATGAGATAGCACTGTGGAAGTACATATACATTTGCAGTGTCCTTTATCTTCTTTCTGATGTAGAACATATGAAATGCATCATATACCCGAACATCTGTTGCAACTATCTCATATCTCCCACTCACGGAAAGGGACATATCCCCCTGACATACTCCGTTGCCATTATCTATCTGTCTGAATGAACTGCCCTGTTTTTTCTTCATACCTGCTGCCATAACCTTAAAAACCGCAGACACGTAAGGAACCTGCCCTGCCCCAGCCTTCACTGTAAGTTCCGGGTGAAATGTCTTATTTTTTTCAACAACCGGTATATTAAACTGCATTCTTATGTCAGTACGCACAAATCTTATAAGCAATCCAGCCAACAGGCATACCATTATCGCCAACATCAATGCAGCAACATAAAAGTAAGCCTTTTCTTTATTGATTATGCCTATATATATGCTAACGAGAATAAGTGCAATATATATTATTCCTCTTTTCATCTCATCCTGCCTATCTTCTCGTGGTGCTTCTTCTTCTCACTGACGGCTTGTACACATGTTCCATGATATCCTTCAGCACCGCCTCTGGTGTTATATGATTAACCCTTGCCTTGGCATTCAGAATGATCCTGTGTCTTACAACATCCTTCCACACCATCTGAACATCCTCAGGTATCACAAAATCTCTTCCACTTATATAAGCCCAGCTCTTTGCCATCTTTGTAAGGGCAATAGTTCCTCTCGGACTCACACCGAGCTCCAGGCTTGGATTATCTCTGGTCTCTGTAACCAGCTGTCCTATATATGTGTACACTTCATCACTAACTTTCACATGAGTGACTTCCTCTCTTATCATACGAAGCATTTCCGCATCTATGACCGGATGTATCTCCTCAAATCCACGTGCAGAAGTTCTTCCCTTAACTATATCGAGCTCATTCTCTATTGATGGATATCCCAGTTTCAGACATACCATAAATCTGTCAAGCTGTGAATCCGGCAGCAACTGTGTTCCGGCACTTCCTATCGGATTCTCAGTTGCGATGACTATGAACGGCTCCGGAACCGGATATGTAACACCGTCTACTGTCACATGACCTTCTTCCATAACCTCCAAAAGCGCCGACTGAGTCTTTGGGGACGTTCTGTTGATCTCGTCCGCAAGAAACAGATTGCACATTACCGCTCCAGGCCTATATACAAATTTATTTGTCATTTTATCAAACATGGTAAATCCCGTAATATCCCCCGGAAGCACGTCCGGAGTAAACTGCATTCTTTTATTTTCAAGTCCCATCGCATTTGCAAATGCAAGTGCCATTGTAGTCTTGCCAACTCCAGGAACATCATCCATGAGTATGTTGCCGCCGGCAATTATGGCCGCCATGATCTTTGCAACACATATATCTTTTCCGACAACCACCTTCTTGATCTCTTCTATAACTTCCAGTACCTTGCCATTGTAATTCATCCCATTTCCTCCCGATTCTTGAGCACAAGTCCATCTGTGCATGCCATATTCTTCACCCAAAGCACGAAGCAGCCTGTGATTATATAGCATCAATTATTAAGCTTTGATTTGACTGTTTCTATATTGCCCATTATGACTCTGTATGTATCATTGTCACCATAAAGTCCATATATTGATTCCGCAGCAAGCTCATAATATTTCAAAGCCTGCTCCATATCACCCTGTCTGTACCAGGTCTCAGCGACAGCTGCCAATGCTGCACTGTAATGATAGCCCCGTTCACCCATTATCTGATATCTCTGCACTGCATTGACAAGTTTTTCCCTGGCGTCCTCCAGCCGTCCCAGTCTGAGCAGACTCTCTCCAAGGTTAACATATGTTGCCGCTATTTCTGATCCTGCCTTGTCATGTCTCTCTATGATCGCAAGTGCCTGCTCGAACGAATCCACAGCTTTGTCATATTCTCCAAGCTCCTGATAAAGCAAAGCTACATTATTGTAGTATGTAGCCATCAATATATCATCAGGACTTACCTGCCCCTGATATATTGATCTCACCTGTTTGAAATAAGCCAGCGATTCCAACAGGTTGCCCATCGCTCTGTTGGTATTTGCAACATTCATCAAGGTCGTTCCATAAGGAACCGTGTCCTCTATCTCCATCTTTTTTGCAAGCTTGATCACTTGCCTGCAAAAATACAGCGACTTATCATATTCCCCCGTAGAACGATGAAAACTTATCAATTCATTATATATGGCTCGTTCAGCCTCAAGGTCGCCATCATACTCAGCCTCACTTAAAGCCTGTGTGAGATATTTTTCAACTTCGGATATTCTATTTTCACTGAACAGCTTGTCAAGCTGCCCAAATAGTTCCTTGGTGTTCATATGTTTCTCCTCCATACGGTTATAAATGCGGTTATAAACGTGTTATTTCAATCTTATCTGCCATCATAACACAACGAGATTTGCATTGTCTATATCACCCGTTTCAGAGTCGACAGCATTGTCAAGAGTTGTCCTGCTTATAGCCTCCAACGCCTCTTCAGTCAGAAATCCCTGATGTGATGTCATGATGACATTGGGGAATGAGAGAAGTCTGGCTGTTATGGATGTCTCCAGAATATCATCCTCTCTGTTCTCAAATACATTCGGCGTCTCTTCTTCATATACATCGAGTCCAACACCAAAGAATTTTCTGCTTCTTATGCCCGCGATCAAATCCTCTGTCTTTATCAGGGCACCTCTGGATGTGTTGACCAAAATCACCTTATCCTTCATCTGTGATATGGTGTTCTCATTGATCAGATGGTATGTGTCATCCGTAAGAGGACAGTGGAGTGATATGAGATCTGACTCGTGGAGAAGCTCATCAAGCTCCACATATGAGACAAAATCCAGATCAGGATTATGGTACATATCATATGCAATAACATTCATTCCAAATCCATGACATATCCTCGCCATCGCAGCCCCAATCTTTCCGGTTCCAACTATTCCAGCTGTCTTATTATGGAAATTCATTCCAGTGAGTCCCACAAGGCTGAAATTATTCTCTCTTACTTTTATATAGCTCTTATGCAGCTTTCTGTTGACTGCCATAGCCAGTGCCATGGCATGTTCAGCTACCGCCTCAGGCGAATATCCCGGAACTCTCATAACTGTGATACCACAATTCTTTACAGCTTCCAGATCAACATTGTTGTATCCCGCACATCTCATGAGGATCAACTTCACACCAGCCTCGCTGAGCGCATTTACAACAGAAGCACTGACATCCGAACTCACAAATGCGCATATCGCCTCATATCCACGAGCCAGTCTGGCTGTCCTGACCGACAGATCTGCATCCACATAATCTATACATAACTGTGGATACTGCCCTTTTATAGCATCAAATGAATCTCTGTCATACTTCTTTGTGTCATAAAATAATATATTCATATTTGTTTTCTCCTGCCTATACATCTTATTTATTTTGTCTGTTTTTTATTATATCTTATTATATTTCTATTATCTTCATATTTCCCTGCTTTAAACATTTCACCCGAAATCATCAGCTTATGAATCTTGGCTAATATATTAGTATATCATTTCTATTCTCTATTATCAGCCATCTTCACTATTTTTAATGCTTTTTTTGTAAGATTATTTTGGTGATACACCGTACATTTGCGTATTATTCAAAAAGGACATACAGGTATCATTTTACCGTATGTCCTTATATTGATGTCACTTACTAATCTTTCATCTTACTTTTTATTTTTTGTGTTTCTAACTGTGGTCCGATGATGTATTGTGATGACTTCCACTTGACAATATCGCTGTGAGTCCCTGTGTAGGCACACCAACATTGTCATCGTAAAATACATTAGGAAGGGTAAGGGTCGCCTCGTATATCTTTCCTTTTCTGCTTGTCACAAATGAACCATTCATCTCCTCGACCATCTTCTGACATGTAAGCGTTCCTATATGCGTACTCTCTGCTCTCGTGCTGTCTGCGCTTATATAATTTCTGAAGAATATCCTGACCCTTCTGGCATCAACATATACCCTTACATCTATCGGTTTTGACTTATCAGAATACTTTCTGATATTCGTAAATACATTGTCTGTTATACGTTTCATTCCTTGGACATCAACCGATATCTCAGCATCTTTGTCTGAGATATCTAAATTGAACTGATAGCCATTCTCGCCCAGCAGCACCATGTATTCACCCAGCATCTGATCCAGAAATGGCGCTGCCTGAAATGTCTCCATCTTCAGTTCATCGCTGCTCTTGGAGTACACATAAAAATATCTAAACATCTTATCCGACATCATTCGAAGCTGCTCTGCCTTCTCAGAACTTATCCTGATATACTCATCAAGTTCTTCCTGTGAGGAGTACTCTTTATTCTTCATAAGTTCCAGATATCCTGCCATGACTGTCAGTGGTGTTCTGATATCATGTGCCATGGCAGTAACCAGATCGCTATTGGCCTGCCACGCCTCCTTTTCCCTGCTAAGCTGCTCGATGATGGTAGCTCTCATCGTGTCTATATTCTCCGCAAGCATACATATCTCGTCCTGACCCTTTATGGTTATCGGTCCGTTGATATCCACGTTCTTGATATCCATTACCTGATTGGTGAGCCTTCTAAGTCGACTTATCTCTCTGCCAAAGTAAAATATTATTATTCCTATAAACATAACACTGCACAGCACAAAGGCCGCCACTTTGCCGACTTCCTTAAGGGTATCATCAGAATAATCTACTATACATACATCGAACACTCCATCCCTGAATAACACTGGATAGAAATCATAATCAGCCTCCTTAACACCAGAGTCATACGAACTGTTCTGTGACTCTGTATCATCCGTATTTTCACTGCCCACCATACTGTTGTTGACAGCCTTATTTTTTTTCTTATTTGATGTATTACTTTTGCTTGATGTATTACTTTTGCCCGAATTCTGACGTCTTATCTTTCGTATTGTTCCATGATTATCCTGAATAAGAATAACCATCTCCCCAGTCTCTGAATTGGTTATGACATATTTGTATGCCCCCCTTTTCTCTATCACCCACTGGGAATCAAATACTATATCGTCATTGTTATAAACCAGAATATACACATTGGGATGTTGCTCCTGCCAGGCTCTGAGTGCTCTGGAATCTGTAGCTTTCATAGAATGACTGTTCACATACGCCGCAAAACTCTGAATCTGTTTCATCGAACGTTGCTGAACATTTGCATCACTCATATAGACATCTTCAACATACCGGTCAAATCCAAACATCCCCACAAAAAATACTCCCACAGAAAGTATGAGCCCCAGCACAACAACTATGAACATCTTTACTTTGAGCGTACGCCTGAATGTCTTTTTCATATCTGTCCTTTATATCAGTCTACCTGATATCCCTTTCCATATATGGTCCTTATTATCTCCGGCTGTGCGGAATTGTCCTCTATCTTCTGTCTCAGTCTCAGAATATGAACCATAACTGTATTCGATGATGATGGAAGATATTTCTCCTGCCAGATATTCTCATAAAGCGCCTCAAGTGACCACGGCTTTCCTCTGTGTTCAACGAGGAAAAACAAAAGTGCATACTCCTTATCCGTAAGTTTTATGACGTCTCCGTTTTTGGTTACTATCCTCTTAAATGAATCTATGCTGATGTTTCCAACTGTTATGTTCTTGGCATCCACCTCGGATTTACCACGGTACACTCTGTATCTCCTTATAAGGGCATTTACCTTTCTGTTGAAATCATTCTGGGTAAATGGCTTTGGCAGGAAATCATCTCCGCCAACAACATACGCCTCATTTTGATCCGGTTCCTTTGTCTTTGCTGTGAGGAACAGTACCGGCACGGAAGAGAACTCCCTTATCTGCTCACACGCCTCAGTTCCAGACAGCTTTGGCATCATGATGTCCATGACTATGAGATCTATATCACTGTTGGCTCTGACTGTCTCCACCGCCTCAACTCCGTCTGCCGCCTCAACGACTTCATATCCGAGTCTCTTCAGATATATGTTGAGCAAAGTCCTTATATCCTGCTCATCATCCACCACGAGAACCTTTATGGATTCGTTCTCATTCATATTTTCTACTGTATTTTCCATATTCATGCTCCTTCGTCAAATATACACATTCATATCTATGCCGGCGCAGTAAGCACTGCACCAAAACTGTGTACATTATAACAAATAATTGCCTGTTGATTACATCTATTTAATCTTGTTAAGGAATTTTAAGCAAAAACAAGACCCA
>USSH01000148.1 GCA_900557435.1 uncultured Coprococcus sp.
CTGTTTAATGCGATGAAATAGGCGCCCATGCAGAATGAGCTCATGAGGTGTGATTTCCCTATGTCATCGGCACGCTCAAGGATTGCCTTGTACTCGTTCTTTATTGCTTTGCTGTCAATGCTCAAATGCTGTGCTTTTGCCTGTTTCATACATGAATTGTGATAGAAATAACCAAATAATTTCTGCGTAAATCCGTAATCCATAGTTACATTTCCTTTCTATTTGACACCAGTCAAATTATCTATTTATGTGAACGTGGCAAATCGGCGAAGAGAGTTAGTGTTATTCACCTTGTTCATCGGGCGCTCTGCCTATCTGTAGTTCTGCTTCTATTCCGTGCAACAGAACATTCATAGCCTCCATAAATGCAGTTTTCATTTCCGCTGTGACTCCACTTTTGCATGAATCATCTGCGATCATTTCACAAATTATTGAGAATTCAGCCAGAGAGAGCATATACACGGTTTTATCAGATAATTTTCTGGCCGTGATTCCACGTTTGTATAACTCGTCATAATACTTAAGCGCAAAGCCGGCGCTTCTTTCTATGTAGATGCTGCGGAATTTCTCCAGGCATTTGCCGGAGTCATTTTTCAGCAGCATATGAAAGAGCTGCATGTCGCCCTCAAGCATATCGAATATCTGTATTGATACCCTGGAATACAACACCTTGAGCAGCTCGTCATCTGACATGGCAGTGAAGCCTGTTCCGATCAAGGATTCTGTGGCTTCCATGAGCTTTCGGCCGCTTTCCGCAAATATCTCATTGAACATTTCTTCTTTGCCTGAGAAATGCTTGTATATTGCGCCAGCAGTGATGCCGGCTCTTGCGGCGATCTTACGCATGGACGCCTCCTGATATCCAACCTCAAGAAAGACTTCCATGGCACTTTTCAGTATTGCCGCCCTTGTTTCCTTTGTACTTTCCCGAATGATAGCCACCTCCATTTGCTATTTGGTAAACACTGTTTACTTTATATCACATGAGATTTGCAAAATCAAGCGGCCAGAAGATTAAATGAGTTAATTGAAAATTTCTATCATTAAGCGACCAATGTAACAATATGCCTTTGAGGCATAATTGATAATTCAATATAGGTATTAGACATATAGATGTATTAGTACTAAAATAAGCATGTATGCAAAAGTACATGCTTATTTTTATGCTCATACATACGGCGTATGTGTGGGCGGATGTTTGAAAATGTGTCACGTTTTGACGAAAACTTGACATGCAACATCAACCACCCAGCAGAATGTTGCTGACAGTGGGATGATGAGTAATTAAAGGAGGTTTACATAATGTCAAAGAAACTTATAGCATATTTTAGTGCAAGCGGAACCACGAAAAAGGTTGCAGAGATGATATCGGAGGCAGCAGGCGCAGATCTGTACGAGATCAAACCAAAGGAACTGTACACCAAGGCTGACCTTGACTGGATGAACAAGAAATCCAGGAGCAGCGTCGAGATGAGTGACAAGAAGATCAGACCGGAGCTTGATGATTCAGATGCACACATTGAGAATTATGATGAGATCGTACTTGGATTCCCTATCTGGTGGTATGTGGCTCCAACGATCATCAACACATTTCTTGAGAAATACGACTTTACAGGCAAGAAGATCACACTGTTCGCAACATCGGGCGGAAGTGGATTTGGCAACACTATCAAGGAACTCCAGCCGTCAGCACCGGGAGTTGAGTTTGTAGAAGGCGGACTGCTTAACAGGGCAAACAGACAGGAGATCGAAAAGTGGGTTGACAAAACACTCGCGTAGGACATAGAAACAGAGTTACATTTGGAGGAGAAAAATATAGCAAAGATAGTACAGACAGCGGGAAGAAATGCACTCGGAGAGTTCGCTCCTGAGTTCGCACATTTTAATGACGATGTTCTCTTTGGAGAGAACTGGAACAACAATGACATCGATGTAAAGACCAGAAGTATAATAACTGTTGTGGCACTCATGGCACAGGGAATCACTGACTCATCGCTCAAGTTCCATCTTCAGAATGCGAAGGATCACGGCGTATCACAGAAGGAGATCGCAGCGGTTATCACACATGTAGGTTTCTATGCCGGCTGGCCAAAGGCATGGGCAGTATTCAATCTGGCAAAGGAAGTGTGGAATGTAAATGAGGGCGATCTGCCATATGAGGATGAGGCCATGAGAGCACATGCAAAGAGCATGGTATTCCCTATCGGACAGCCAAATGATGCATTTGCCCAGTATTTCATAGGACACAGCTATTTGGCTCCAGTATCGACAAGCCAGGTTGGAGTGTTCAACGTTACGTTTGAGCCGGGCTGCCGTAACAACTGGCATATCCATCATGCAAAGAGCGGTGGCGGTCAGATACTTGTGTGTGTCGGCGGACGTGGATATTATCAGGAGGAGGGCAAGCCTGCAGTGGAGATGAAACCAGGCGATTGCATCAACATTCCTGCTGAGGTAAAACACTGGCACGGTGCAGCTCCTGATAGTTGGTTCAGCCATCTTGCAATCGAGGTACCTGGCGAGGAGACATCAAATGAGTGGTGTGAGCCTGTGACGGATGAGAAGTACGGAAAGCTGCAGTAAATCTGTAGTAAATAACGCAAGTGACAATATCATATGAATATATATAGGCCATCCTGGTATAAATATGATTCGCGGTTGAATGCAAATGGATATTTATATTCAGGTGGCTTTTTATTTGGACATTGGTCACAGATCTAGATTAAGCAGAATCATAGGCAGACATGATGACAAAATTTCTCAATAAAACCGGTGACAGAGATTAACTGATTGACAAAGCACCCAAGTCTAAGGCATATAGATGGTGATATTTGAAGAAACAATGCCAGGATTATGGAGAACGCCATATAGGTGTATATTAATATGGGAGGACAGAAGATATGAGATTATATACAATAGAGACAAATGGAATAGCAAAGGTGGCAGTGGGGATGGATGATGCAATGTACACGGTGGATTCATTCGGCGTGGATGTCAGGGATATGAATGAGCTTATATGCAATTGGTCACAGCTCGGAGATGTCATCAGGCAGAAACTTGCAAATGTTGATGTGCCACCGGTCACTAATTATAAGATACTGGCACCAATCATCAGACCGCTTCAGGATGTAGTATGCCTTGGGGTAAACTACCGTGAGCATGTAGAGGAGACCGCAGATGTGCTGGATTTCAGCAAGAAATCTGCCACAGTGTATTTCTCCAAGCGGGTAAACAAATGCACTGCACCGGAAGATTATATCCCGAACTATGATTTTGTGGATAAACTGGATTACGAAGTTGAGCTTGGCGTGATACTCGGCAGAGATGCGTTCCGCGTGGATGCTGAGTCGGCGGATGATTACATATTTGGATATACGATAATCAATGATGTGAGTGCAAGAGATATACAGTTAAAGCATCAGCAGTGGTATTTTGGCAAGAGCCTTGACGGATATACCCCGATGGGACCTTGTATAGTGACTGCAGATGAGATTGACAATGTGCATGATCTTGATATAACCTGTTATGTAAATGGTGAAAAGCGACAGTCGAGCAACACCGGATATATGATAACCACAGTTGAGGAGGCGATAGCGGAGCTCTCTCAGGGGATGACTCTCTCTGCTGGAACTGTGATCGCAACCGGAACTCCGGGAGGAGTGGGTATGGGCATGAAACCACCTGTGTACCTGGAGAGCGGCGATGTGGTAAGATGTGAGATAGAAAATATCGGTGTGTTGGAAAACACAGTGGAATAATACCTATATCAAATGCTGAGAATTTTCAGCGTGAGTGATATAATGAAACAAGAAAGTTGATATAGGAAGACAACTTATAGTACCGAGGATAACACAAATGAATGAAAAAAAGACATACAATTTCTGGGGCTGGGAGAATGCGGATGCGCCAGCCATCACAGATGAATATCCGGGGATAAATACCCCAACAGATCTATACGATGCATTGAGTCATATCTGGTGTGCGGATACCTGTGCGCCGAGGATGAGGGACAGATGGACAAATGAGAATATGACGCTGGGGCAGTGCTCTATCACTGCGTTCCTGGCACAGGATATATTTGGCGGAAAAGTGTACGGTATAAAGAGACCGGGCGGAAATTATCATTGTTACAATGTGATAGGTGACTGCGCTTTTGATCTCACAAGTGAGCAGTTCGGCGATGAAGTCTTGAATTACGAGGATAATCCGGAGCAGCAGCGAGAGGTACATTTTGCAAAGGAAGAGAAAAGACTGAGGTATGAGTATCTGAAGGAGGCACTCAGAGAATATACTGCATGCAGACGCTGACAGAGAAGGGCATAGTTTCAAAGATACAATAACAACATATATTTAATGGGATTTATGGGGGAAAGAAAATGTCAATATTTTCAGATATATCAAATCTTTCAAGTAAAAAACGTAAATTGGAGGTGCCAGCGCCAGATACAAAATTGCTCGTGAGGGGGATAGTTTTGTTTGCATTGGGACTCCTTGGTGCCTCAGTCTATACAGTTGAAGATATAGACAAGACACCGGCTCTTGTTTTTCTATGTATTGGAGCGGTTTTGATCATAGCTGGTATAATTTCTTTGATCTGTTATGGAAAACAGGTGACAGCATTTAAGAAATATACTCCGACATGGGAGAAACACAGAAGTATATTTGATGATTTTGCCATAGAATTAAATCATTGGTATGATTCAGACATGCGTCCACGCAGCTGTGATGGAGACACATCATATATTCTTCGCCTTCAGAAGGATAGAATGGCGCGGAAGGGCATTCGTATGATACAGCACACATCACCTGTGAAGAGAGAAACGATGGGAACTACAAGAGTGCCTCGAAAGACATCCTGGTACACCGTTGATCTTATGTATGAAGGTGTTGACAGACATCTGCAATTCCAGAATTCAACCGGCACAATATATGAGCGTGTAACCGAAGATACGATGTACGAGACAGTTGTTCATACTCCAAATGAGCAGGAACTTACACGTATGTCCATGACTTGTCCAAACTGCGGTGCAGTTAGCCCTGTGGCAGCCCTCACGGAAGGCTGCCCATATTGTCGTACAGTTTTTCGTATCAATGATCTGTTTCCGCGCGTCACAAATACTTTTTTTATCCGGGAGAATGCGTCAGCAAAGAACCAGAGGAAGATGGGAAAGACCACGGGGATAACCATGCTGGTTTTCTTCCTTGCATGTTTTATACCTTCTTTATTTGACAGGGAAACGCCCATACCGCAGGCTTTGTTCATGTCATTTTTTGTAGCACTTATTATGGGCGGAATATTTGGATATGTAATTTCTATTATTATATTTGTGACAAAACAGTTCAATAGGGATGGACGAAAGAGGATACCGTTCTGGTCCTATGTGACAGCAAAAGGAAAGGTCAAAAGTGCATTTGCACCATATGATCCGTATTTTTCATTTGAGAAGTTTGAGGGACAGATCATATCGCTTATCCGTATGGCAATTATGTCAGACCACCCGGAGAATCTGGCCTCATATTGTGGTGGAACATTAAATCCATACTTTCAGGATATTATAGAAATGACATATATGCAGGCTATGACAGTGCAGGACATACATATGGAGGAAAGTCATCTGTGCATGACACTCAGGACATGGTGGATAAATTACAGTGAGAAGGATGGCAGTATCAACAGGCGAGGAGACTGTATAGACGTTACACTCCGTAGAAATACCGCTTACATGGAACCTCCTGGATTCTCCATTACATCTGTTCGTTGTCGTAATTGCGGTGGAAGCTTTGACTCTGTTTGTCAGAGAAACTGTCCATATTGCGGAACTGTATATCACATGGAAAATGAAGGCTTTATAATTGAGAGACTTGAGCTGGTATAAGCAAAGGGTATAGATACAAGATAAAGCAATATAAGTTTGAGTTTAAAGCAATATGGTAAATTTAGGTGAATTTGCGGTAAATTTGGGCGGTAAATTTGTAGAGGAAAATTTAGAAAAAGTGCTTGACATTGTAAAATGATGGTGGTATCTTATAAAAGCTGTCGCGTGAGACGGTGTCAGGAACATCTGTAAAACATCAGATTTTAAGATTTATTCGATTTATAATCTCCCGATTATGATACGAAACCAGTTCATAAGAACTGACGAAATGACTTGAAAAAAGATGAAAAAAGTTGTTGACATTAAGAAATGAATGTGATAGTATTTAGAAGTTGTCGCTGAGAGGCGAGAACACAAAGAACCTTGAAAAATTAACAACATGACAACCCTGAAATTCCAAACAAGAATTTCAAGAACGTCGGATCAGAGATAAGATCAAAGATCCAACAAACCAATAACAGTAAAGATGGTTAGGAAAAATACAAGCTAGTATGATTTCTGACATAGGATTTACAAACTTTTTAATGAGAGTTTGATCCTGGCTCAGGATGAACGCTGGCGGCGTGCTTAACACATGCA
>USSH01000149.1 GCA_900557435.1 uncultured Coprococcus sp.
ATTTGGTGTAAATTTGGTGTATTTGTGTATTTTCAGAGCTTTTTCACAAATGAAGTACATACCGTTTTATAGGGTAAAACGGTACTTCTTAGTAGAGCTTTGCTCCGGCAGGAATATGGTCATCTACCATCAAAAGATGAAGTTCTTCATCCTCTGAATCCTTGAGGTTGTTTACTGCTGAAAGGAGCATACCGCAAGACTCAATTCCCATCATTGCTCTAGGTGGGAGGTTTGTGATAGCGATAAGCGTCTTTCCGACTAACTCTTCCGGTTCATAAAAGCTATGGATCTGATTATTGTTTGTCGTAATAATCTGTTCTTTTCTCATGTCGTTTATCTCCTTTTCGATAAAAAAATAAGCCAGCAGGGATAATCCCTAACTGGCTGTTAAAAGTTACTCTATATGATCAGGCATAGCCTGTTGTAATGATTGAATCGGGCTTTTCCCGATGTGTTTAGCTGTAACCACCTCCTTCCAAGGCGCAAAAAAGCACCTTAACCTTAATTGGCTAAAGTGCTTGTATTAGTTTGATATTAAATTGTTGTGAGTCCGACAAACTTATAGGTTTGAGCAACTCTTGTTGCAGACTCATTGGCAATTGTCTGGATATTCCAACGCTGAAAAAGTACAGAAAAAATAGCTAAGATAAAGAAAAGCAAAAAATAGTAACAGAATACACAATTAGTGATTCCAACATTACTTCTCCGTTTTCGTTTTTCATTCCTTTCTTTATCCACTGCATACCAATGACCTCTTATACTAATTTCAACAAATTATAAATAACAATAAATGTGATAGCTGCAAAAGCTATTGTTCCCAAACAACCAGCTGTCCGCTGTGATCCTTGACTTGCTTCTTCCTTGCAAACGCTCTTAGAAGGGTTATTCGAATCATAATAAACCGTTATTGTATAAGGGAACTTTACAGCTACCATACCTGGTGACTGAAACGTAATTTTCTTTTTATATGAAATACCATTAACTTTATACTCATAAGTGCATTTCATTCTATCATTTTTAAAGTTTGCGTTTCCAGATTCATCGTTTCCTAATATAAGCTTATTATCTATAAGCGTAGCCGTTGTATAACACCCCTGCTTTTTTGCTTTTTCCATAAACTTTTGATTAAAGGAACGACCTTTCAGAAAAATCTTTATATAACATACAACCAAAACTAATGCACCAGCTATCAAAGCGATAGCGCTTCTAATTTCTTCGCTCATTTTTATCTCCTTACTCAAACATAAAATGCAACAACTGCACGGTGTTTTCTGTTGTACTCACGAGGCAGGTTTCATTACTATTAAAATACAATGCATCTTTGTATGTGTAGTCAATACACAACTTGTGCTCGTCGTTTAAGAATTCCCACAAATTATTAGCTGCATATCCGTTCGCAAAACTTCTTGCATTTGTGTATTGTGGTTCAATAATTATCTTACCGCTGACTTCAACAAATCCATATTTGTAACTGGCTTCATTCTATCATATTTCGATACGAAAATCTATGCTCAACGGTCAAACTGAAACTTAAAATTGCTCTCAATCAAATTCTGTTTTCCATATCAACATTATTAAGAGGCAGCAGCACTTTAGTCTGTCACCCCTTGATTATCCATCTGTAAAACTGGGCGGGGCTGTCAACGGCGGGCGTAGCCCGTTCACCTTGACTGTTGACTGCTCCGGCTGGATTTGCTATTCCCGGTTTAGTATATCAGCAATGGCTTCTGGCGCATACTTGTTTACTTCATGTCCGACCCCCGGAATAATAATCAATTCGCTTTGTGGTAGCAATGAGTTCAATTTCTTTGCCGCTTTCTTATTTGCTCTGTCCTTTTCGCCGCAAATAACGGTTACAGGGCAAGAAATTTCATGTAATTTTTCGCTGAAATCCAAACTTCGCATAGAGTGTGCCAACTCTATTGCATTACTTTTCGATAAGCCTGTACTCTGAAATACTTTGTCCGGCATACATCGAAACAAAATGTTTTGTAAATCAATAAGCAGACTCGGAACTTTATACTGACAGCCAATCAATATGAGTGACGTTACATGGCTGCTGTGTCGAATTGTATAATCCAGAGCGAAAACTGCGCCAAGAGAAAGACCACAGATACGCAACGGTTCACGTTCTTCTGCAAATCGTGCTTCGCAAGAGTGCATAATCTCAGAATATGAAAAACCACTTTCTGTTGTTGCAAAAATATTGGGACAATCAACTTCCATATCGTGAATGAGGCTGGTTACTTTCTCCCAATCATGGGCGTTCTGTCCCAGCCCGTGTAAAAGAATTGTTTTCATGTTTTATCAGTGTTTTCTCCTTTCTTGCAGCACTGTAAATAGTCAATTCCAAAGCACACAACAGCAAGTATAAGTGTAATTGTGCTGTTGAATACATCTGATGTAAATGTATAGTCATCTCGCGGAACAAAGCAGGCAACTATGTGGTTAATACTTGACGCTGTGGGTATTACAACAAGCATTGAAAACCCAAATCCTCGCCACAAATGTTTCTGACATTTACTAAAAATCCCATACATTATCCAAATTGCAGCAAGTGCTACAAGTGAAATGCAAGTACCAAGTGTAAACACAATCGGACGTTTTAGGAGCAAGCCAAGAAGCACCAAAAGGGGAATTGGAATAACACTGGCTGTAAATAGAGTTTTCAAAATAATTTTTTTCTTTGCAATTAAGACGGGAATACAAAGCCCCCATGCAGCCACAATCGAAACTGCTACTACTAACGACCATGACAAGTATTCCGAAGTGAAATAATCACAAATTAGACATACGCAAATTGCAATTAAAGCCACAGTGGACAAAACTACCAAAGTATGACGCTTTACTCGTTCTGTAAAATGAATCCCTTTCTTCTTTTGAAAGGGCAAGGCATTTGGCTCAACTAATTCTTCCCTAATGAGGTAGTCAGCAGATACACCAAAAATACTGCTGAGTTGAGCGATAAACTCTAAATCCGGGGTAGATTGGTCTAACTCCCATTTTGAAATTGTCTGCCGTGTAACTGTTACTTTTTCAGCAAGGGCTTCTTGTGAAAGCCCCTGCTGCTTTCTTAATTTCTGTATTTTCTCTCCAAATGTCATTTACTTTCCTCCTGCTATTTTGTTTTAAAAAAATCATAGCAAATGAGCAACTAAATATCTACCAATTCAAGCAGGAATCGCCGCAACGAATCGTTGCAATGCTGATTTTACGGTGCTTTTCTGCCATTTTCTTTTATTTATTGATTAGCTCTATTGACTGCACCTATCCCCAACCGATTTTACTGGCGGTTGTCAGGTATTATTTTACCACAGAGCTATAAACATTTCCACCACAGGAGCTAATGCTTATTCCGATATGAACTCATCTTATCCACAGTGATCTCTGGATAGAAATAAGTCAGAATCGTTGCTTTCGGAACTCCTGCGGCAAGTGCTTTCTTCACCTCTTCCTTCTGCTCCGGTGTATACGACCAGTGCAGCATTCGATTTGTGATGGTATCCTCCCACTTAGGCTTTTCCCTCTCTGGATTCCTTACTGGCTTAGCACCAGCACTTCCACTAGAAGCGTTAGCACTTTCTGCAGCATCAGACTTCTGTGATTCATCAACATACTCAAGCTCATTTGCCTGCTCCCTGTCAATCTTTGCCTTCTGCTCTGCTTCATCCTGCATGGAGAATCTTCTGCTTAATTCCGCATCACCAAGCATCATAAACTGCTCATAGGTAAGAGAATCTATATACACATTCTCGCCCTTGTCCTTCAGCTTTTCATAATACTTAACTGCCTTATCTGTCAGAATCTCAAATGGCGGACCGATAAGATTATCTGCTCCCCTTATCTGATGGACATAAGGCTCTCCCTTGCCATCTGCTGTCTGGTTAAACATCGGATGATTGAATGGTATGAACTTATTATCCATGATAGGATCAAAACCACGGATAAAGATAATGCACTTTTTGTTATCCAGCTTTCTGACCTCATCGGGTGTAAACAGTTCTCTTCCTAATACATCATAGTTCCTTGAAGAGCTTCCCTGTCTGCCCTTTGTCTCTCCGCTTGATTTCTTATCAATCGTACCTTTTCCAAGCAGCTCCGACACATACTTGTGCGTGCTCTGCTCGTTGCCACCAAGATAGATGAACGTATCGCAGTTGCCGGGAATTGTCTCCCAGGTATCTTTGAAAAGTGCCTTTAACTGGGCAAAGTTCTGAATAATGATAATACTTGAAATCTCACGGCTTCGCATAGTACTTAACAGCGAACAGAAGTCATCCGGCAATGCGACATTCGCAAATTCATCTAACATGAATGTCACATGGATTGGTAGTCTGCCTCCGCAGTTAAAATCTGCCTGATAGTACAGTTCCTGAAATATCTGCGTATAAAGCATACCGATAATAAAGTTATAGGATTTGTCACTATCCGGGATTACACAAAACAGTGCTGTCTTTGTCTCGCCATCACCATTGACTCCAATACCTATATCGGAAAGATTCAGCTCATCTTTTGAGAGTAATCGCAAGACCTGCTTATTCTCAAGAAATGCAAGTCTTGAGTTGGCACTGATGATAATGGAACGGACTGTGTCTCCTGCACCTCTCATACATTTGTTGTACTGCTTTACCGCCGGATGATTGGCTCCAAGCGGAGGACTCTCCTCTAAAAACTTCATACGCACATCCAGCTTTGATGCCTTCCCCTGCTCTGTAACCTCTGCCTCTCCAAGAAGCTTCAGTACTGTCTCGAAGTTTCTCTTTGCCGGCTGTACCTCCAGCCACACATAATAAAAGATAGCCTGTAAGAACAATCCTTCCGCCTTTTCCCAGAACGGATCACTTGGTGTTGCTCCCTTTGGTGTCGTATTGCTGATAAGGTTTGTAATCAGCTTGACCACATCTGTTTCCTCTCTGATATAGGAAAACGGATTGTAACAGTCTGATTTATCCATCTCTAACAGATTTATGACTTTCACATTGTATCCGTTATTCTTTAGCATCTGCCCACAGCTTCTAAGGATTTCTCCCTTTGGATCGGTACAGATAAAGGAACAGTTATGCGGCATCTGCATAAGATTCGGCTTTACTTCATAAAATGTCTTTCCTGCTCCGGAACCACCACAGATAAGGATATTTCCATTGAGCTTGAGCCTTCTGAAATCCAGCGACATCTTCACATTCTGGCTGAGTATCCGGTTGAAATTCTCATCCTTATCTGCAAGTATCTTGTTGACCTGCTTGGGATTTTCAAATCTTGCCGTACCAAATTCCTTACCGGGCATATAGTTTCTCTGACTGGTGTAATACATGACAATAGCCATCGCATAGATACCTAATGCAATGGCTACTGCTTTTACTGTATTGGAATTGTAATAGTTGGCAAAGGGAACAGCACATACTTCATTGAATCTGTCCATAAATTCATTAAAGGCAATCCCTTCCGTCCACGCACCATTTATCAGATAACCAAGATACCCTGCTAACACTGCACCCACAAGAATGAATATCAGTGACGGCTTTTTCTTTGTTGTCTGCATAGGCTGCTACCTCGCTTTCTTTGTGGTAACAGTTTTCTTCTGTGTGGTCTTTTTCTGCTGCTTCTGCACTTTCTCGTAACGCTCCCTGACAGATGACTCCACCTTGTCATAGTGAGTATAAAGCTCGGTTCCTTTCTGGGTTGTCACCACACGATTCTGCTCATCGTAAAGCTTATAATCCTTGGTGGAATCAAGGAAGGTAAGCATTGTCTTTCCACCATGAATCTCCATGATGTTTTCCTTACGGAGCCATACATATCTTGCCTCTTCTCCCCATGTGCCTGGAACTCTGGTCTTAACAGCATGGTCATTCTCTTCGATAATCAGTTTCTTGCTGATAGTCACATCTGACAGGTTCGCATTCTTTGATGCTGCAACTGCCCTCATTCTCTCAGCAAGGTCCTGATAACCTCTGACACGATTGATAAATGCATCCTTGTCCATCATGACTGTATGGGTGCCATCCTCATTCTTACTGCCAAGCACACCGATTGTCTCTAGCTGTCTGATAACACTTTCAGCCTGCTCTCCATTAATACTGAAATTCTCCTTGACCTGATCCACACTGATAGCTTTCTTTTCCATTGCAAACATTCCGACCTTTTCGATCAGTCCATCAATAGCGGAATTAACCCTATCCCCTTCTATCGTGTGGCTTTTCTCGTTTCCCTGCTGTTTCTTCAAAAAATCCATCAGCTTGCCAAGGGATTTTTCATCTCCATTCTTCAGATAATCGTCAAATGTGGCAATCTTGCCAAACTTGAGCTTCTGTATCATCATATTCACACGTGGAACTGCCTCTGTATGAAAGATTACCTCACTCAATCCGTCTTTCCTGTTACAGTCCGGAAGTACTGAATAGAGTATTCCATACTTCTTTGCCATCTTTTCAACCTTTTTCATATCTTCGG
>USSH01000150.1 GCA_900557435.1 uncultured Coprococcus sp.
GTCGAATCTTGCAGGTGGTCTGCTGATACTTATACTGAAACCGTTCAGAGTTGGAGACTATATAGTGGAGAACAATACTCACTGTGAGGGAACAGTTGTGTCCATAGATATATTCTATACAAGACTGATAACAGTGGATAACAAATCGATTGTCATACCGAATGGCAATATATCCAATACGTCCCTTGTAAATGTGACTGAGCATGATATGAGAAGAGTGGAGATACCTTTTTCGGTTTCGTATGACTCTGATATGGAGAAGGTCAAAAGGGTCACAATTGAGACCATCAAGGATGTGGATGGTTTCCTCAAGGATGAGCAGGTTCTTTTCTATATAGATGAGTTTGCTGATAGCGGAATCAACATGTATGTAAAGTTTTATGCAACGATAGAGAAGTTCTTTGATGCCAAGTGGGACGCCATGTGGAAGCTTAAGAAAGCATTTGACGAGAATGATATAGAGATTCCGTATAATCAGATGGATGTTCATTTGAAGCAGGAAAAAAAGTAGAAATATAAGTAATATGAGTAATAATATACTGATTATGTTATGGATTGGGTCATCTTGCAAAAAAAAATACTATCGAGTATAATCATAAGGATGTATTGATATCAAAACTGTGTAGAGGGATGATTCGGATACACAGTCTTAATATAAATTTGTTTAAGGAGTGATTGAAATGACGAAGATTGATATTATCTCAGGTTTCCTTGGAGCCGGTAAGACAACGTTGATCAAGAAACTTATTGAGCAGGCATTTAAGGGAGAGAAGCTGGTTCTTATAGAGAACGAGTTTGGTGAGATAGGAATCGATGGCGGCTTCCTGAAGGATGCCGGTGTTCAGATCACAGAGATGAATTCAGGTTGTATCTGTTGTTCATTGGTAGGAGATTTCGGTACCGCGCTTAAGCAGGTTATCACAGACTACACACCTGACAGGATCATCATAGAGCCTTCAGGAGTTGGCAAGCTGTCAGATGTCATCAAGGCGGTAAAGGATGTTTCATCTGATCTTGATGTGGAGCTCGACAGTTATACAACCGTTGCGGATGTGTCGAAGGTTAAGATCTACATGAAGAATTTTGGCGAGTTCTTCAACAATCAGATAGAGAGTGCAAATACTATCATCCTGAGCAGAACACAGACAACTACACAGGACAAGATAGAGAAAGCTGTTGCCATGATCAGAGAGAAGAATGACCATGCAACAATCATCACAACTCCATGGGATGAGCTTGATGGAGCGGCTATCCGAGAGGCTATGCAGAATTATAAGTCTCTTGAGGAGACAATGATGGATGAGGCAAAGAGCGGACATGATCATGAGCATGATCACGGAGATGACTGTACGTGCGGATGTCACGATCATCATGATCATGAGCATGATCACGGAGATGACTGCACATGCGGATGTCATGACCACGATCATGATCACGAGCACCACCACGATCATGATGACCACGGCCATGATCACGAGCATCATCACGATCATGATGACCACGATCATGATCACGAGCATCATCACGATCACGGAGATGAGTGCACATGCGGATGTCACGACCATGATCATCACCATCATCATGCAGATGAAGTATTTACAAGCTGGGGCAAGGAGACTCCTCATAAGTACAACGAGGACAAGCTTAGAGAGATTCTTGACACTCTGGCAGATACAGAGAAGTACGGTGTTATTCTCCGTGCAAAGGGTATAGTACCTAGTGATGCAGGTGACTGGCTGTACTTCAATCTTGTACCAGGTGAGTTCGAGATCAGAAAGGGCAAGGCAGATATCACTGGTAAGCTCTGCGTAATAGGAAGCAAGCTGAAGGAAGACGACCTTGCACAGCTGTTCGAGGTATAAATAAGGAGTTAATATGATGGGACGTCAGAATAAAGAGATACCTGTATATGTGTTCATGGGATTCCTTGAGAGCGGCAAGACAACATTTGCCAGAGAGACCCTGATGGACAGAGGCTTTACAGGTGGAGCCAAGACACTTCTTCTCGTCTGTGAGGACGGAGAGGAGGAGTACGATCTTGAGGCTCTGAAGAAGGCGAATATATATACAGAGTTTATAGAGGAAGATCAGCTTACTACAGACCATCTGCTCGATCTTCAGGACAAATACAATCCTGAGCAGGTCATGATAGAGTACAATGGTATGTGGAAACTTGACAAGATATTCGAGATAAGAGTGCCAAAGGGATGGACAGTTGTTCAGGTCATCTCATTTGTGAACGCTGAGACATATGACGTGTATTCACAGAATATGAAGGCGACTATGGTAGAGCAGTTCAACAGTGCAGACATGGTCATTTTCAACAGATGTGATGAGAATTCTAAGATCCCTGAGTGGAGAAGATCCATCAAGGCGGTGAACAGGAGAGCGCAGATCATCTTTGAGATGAAGGATGGCTCAGTGGCACCGGAGACAAACGAGCCGGAGGATCTTCCATATGATGTCAGTGCGGATGTGATAGAACTTCCAGATGATGATTTTGGAATCTGGTATGTGGATGCATCTGACATGAAGGAGAGATACGATGGCAAGAAGATACATTTCAAGGCTATGGTATTCAGACCAAAGCAGTATGGAAATAATGCATTTGTTCCGGGAAGATTTGCGATGACCTGCTGCGTTGAGGATATCCAGTTTGTCGGATTTAAGTGTTACTATCAGGGCGCAAAGAATCTTGTGGACAGACAGTGGGTCGATGTAACAGCCAAGATAGGATATGAGTATTATCCTGATTTCGACGGCGAAGGGCCGGTGCTCACGGCGGAGAAAGTTACTCTTACAAGCGCACCAAAGGAAGAGGTCGTTTATTTTAGCTAGAGACATATCTTGGCAAAAAGATAATTAATTACCGCATATATATCAGCATGATATGTATGCGGTTTTATTATGTTTTGAGGGAGGGAAAATATGAGTACAGAACATGACAGTTTATATAAATCAGCCTTACGAAAGTGTAAGTTGCGTAATCAGGTTGCACAATTTATTATATGCATAGTAGTTTAGATGGAAAATCTGAAAAAATGAATGGAGCGGAAGGACAGCATATGTTCAGGACAAAGTTGATATGTGGATGTGTAGCAGCTATAGCTTTTCTGGCGGCATTTGCCCCGGTATCAGTGAGTGCTGCCGGTATTCAGAATATGAATGAAATTAATAGAGATATTATGGCTGAGGCAACGTACAATGGGATTGTGGCGGATGTGTCAGCTGATAAAGATACATATTCAACTGAGACGGTGAACGAAGTCGAATATTCAGAGTCTGAAACTGAAGCTGAAGTGCCGGTAGATGGAAGCTCGTATGGCAAAATTGAGCAGAATATCATAAAAAAGAATCCGGATATTCAGGTGAAACTGGATTATGGCGTGGATGGATATGCTGTGTATGATGCGGGCTGTCAGGTTATGCTTGATATACATAGTGATATAGATATGATGGGGTATGTGACAGTGACGCCGAGCTATGATGAGAGTTACGATGATCAGTCGGTAAAGTATTCTCAGAAGATTGACTGGGATGCTGGGAGCGATAATGAGCTGAGGTTCTACGTAAATGAGCTTGGATATGGAAGATTGCTCATTCAGATAAAGGATGAGAGCGGTACTGTTGTGTATTCTGAGAGTGATTTGCTGAGTGTATCGGGCTATGAGACTACCATCACGGTAGGGGTCATCTCTGATGTTCAGGATACATTCGATAATCTGGATGATGTCAGAGTGAGAAATCAGACGGATAGTGTGGATGTTAAAAGGCTTTGCATAAGACCGGCAGCATTTCCGAACTCTGCACAGGGCTTAGATGTGGTTAATTATATTCTTATAGATGACTTTGATACCTCGAGGTTGTCTGCAGATCAGATGGAAGCTCTTCAGGAATGGGTTCTTGATGGTGGCACACTTATATTGTCACTGGGCGATAATGCAGAGAAGATATTGAGTGGATTTGACACAGATTTTATAAATTACACTCTTGACGGTAAGACTGAAAAGGACATTGATGTATGGTTAGATAAAGATGATCATCTGCAATTTAAGAAGACCGTTGTAGCTGATATATCGGTCGAAGGCGCTCAGACCTATGATGCTTTGGCAGGGGCTGCTGATCTGGATAGCGGATCCGGAAAGGTGATCATTCTTCCGTATGCTCTTAGCTCAGATTCCATAATTAAGGAAAATAGTAAACTTCAGCTTATAGAACATATACTTAAAATTGGGTGTACAGATAAGATCAATGGTATGGTTCAGGGAGCATTCTATGACAATTGCCTAAGCTATGGGATAACGAATGCGATAAACAACAATAAAAAGAAGACAGTTTCACCGGTCGTACTGATAGTTATATTGGTTATATATCTGATAGTGTGTGGACCTGTAACGTATGTAATTTTGAAGAAAAAGCACAGACGAGAGTGGATATGGATCATAGTGCCTGCCTGGGCTGTTGTAGGAACACTTGCAATATATATAGTGAGTACAAAGTACAGGGTCACGAAACCGTTGGAACTGACATTTACCGCAGCTGATATAAGCGACAACATTATGAGACAGAATGCGTATACATATATAATTGGATCAAAGGCTGGCAGCTATTCAGTTGATGTGGACAGTAAATACAGCAATGTAAGAGTTTTGGATAATATGTATATGAATACTTCAGATTCACAGGCCATGGACGTGGAACGTATTGCCGATGATTCAGGGGTGAAGATGAAGTTTAATACCCATGTTCCATTTGGCGGACTGAGCCTGGAAGCGACCAGCGTGTCTGGAAACGACATAGGCCGGTTTGGTGGTTCACTGAAACTTTACACGGATGGACTGGAAGGAACGGTGGAGAACAACACATCATATGATATGACGGATGTTGTGGTTATGACGGATGGATATTATTTTTGCCTGGACAGTCTGAGTGCCGGGGCATCAGTTAATATAACAAAAATGCAGAACAGACGTATGGTAAAGGGAATATCTTACGACTGTATGAAGAGTTATTATGTGAGTAAATTCGGAACGGATTATTCAATGGACAGAGATGCAGATATTATGATGTCCAGAAATTATTATATGATTCTCAAGATGGGAATGTACTCATCAGCGCAGTCCGATAAGGGCAGAGTTGTTATGTGGGCAACGGTTGACAGAAATTCAGATGTCAGCAGCAATGAGGAGTCGGAGAAGTACGGCAGCTATATTGTATATGATATGCACATGTTGGATTATGAAGATGTCGATGGCGCATATTACAGCAATATATACACACGGGATGTTAATAGGCTTGAACAGTCAGATTATGACACCAACGATCTAATGATGTACTCGGATCAGGTTGATGTTGATGTGAAGTTCCAAGACGGTGACAACATTTTCTGCCTTACGAAACAGTCAACAGGTAAGGATGCTGCAACGTCAAATGTCGTTGTCAAGGCTTATAACTATGGCACAGGTGAATACGACACGATATTTGCAAATGGATCTTCAGAGCTGAATGGCGAACGTTTGAAATTATACCTTCAGAATTCGGAGATCAGGCTGCGGTTTATTGCGCCTCATCAGGGAAAGGAATATACAGAAATATATCTTCCGCGTATAAGCGCGAGGGGAGGTGGCCAATAACAAATGGTAGATATAATTAATCTGACTAAATATTATGACCGCTTCATAGCTCTTGACAATGTAAACTTGCATATAGACAAAGGCGAGATATTTGGCTTTGTAGGTCCTAATGGAGCTGGGAAGACCACTACCATGAAGATTATGTGCGGCTTGATCAAGGCTACATCAGGAAAAATAATGATAAACGGTGTGGATGTACTAAAAAAGACGTCTGATGTGAGACGGATGATAGGATATGTTCCAGATTTCTTTGGCGTGTATGATAATTTCAGGGTTATAGAATATATGGAATTCTATGCATCTATGTATGGAATGTCCCGCCGTGAGGCTGATGTGGCAGCGGACAGGCTTTTGGAACTTGTTGATCTGTCAGATAAGCGGGAAGAGTTCGTAGATGGACTGTCCAGGGGTATGAAGCAGAGACTGTGTGTTGCCAGAGCACTCATACATGACCCGGAGTTATTGATACTCGATGAACCTAATTCTGGTTTGGATCCAAGAGCCAGAGTAGAGATGAGAAATATCATGAAAGATCTTCGTGAACTTGGAAAGACTGTGGTTATAAGCTCTCACATACTTCCGGAGCTTTCAGAGATGTGTACGAGTATTGGGATAATCGATCATGGCAGGATAGTAACAAGTGGAAAAGTAAATGATGTCATGGTACAGGAAATGATAGAAACAAGTGTATGAATTCAA
>USSH01000151.1 GCA_900557435.1 uncultured Coprococcus sp.
AACAGAGTTTACACAGGCAGATCTTGAAATTATAGATGATAGATTACGTGGAGAGCTACCACCAGGGCAGTTTTACCAGATAAGAATGACCTTCAATCCAGTAAATAAGAATCACTGGATAAAGAAGGTCTTTTTTGATAGATACGACCCGGATGTGCTGACACATCACAGTACATATCTGGGAAATCGCTTCATAGATGCGGCATATCACCGTCGTATGGAGCGTAGAAAAGAAGTTGATCCTGAGGGGTATCAGATATATGGCTTGGGCGAATGGGGAGAGATAGGCGGTCTCATCCTGCACAACTGGGAAGTTGCAGAGGTATCTCAGAATCTCAATGATTATGATGATATCGCAATTGGACAAGACTTTGGATTCAACCATGCCAATGCCATCCTTCTCCTTGGCATTAAGGATGACAACATATATATCATAGATGAGATATATGTGCATGAGAAAGAGACGGCGGAGATTATTCCACTGGCAATTAAGCATGCTATCCCGACTAATAAGACCATGTGGTGTGATAGTGCAGAGCCTGACAGAATAAAGACCTGGAAGGGTGCCGGATATAGAGCCAAGGGAGTCGACAAAGGTGGCTCAAATGGTTCTGTAAAGGCTCAGATAGACTGGCTCAAGGGTGTGGTCGATAAGAAACACATTATACGAAGAAGAATATATGTTGCTCCTCATTGTGTAAACACGATCAAGGAGCTGCAACAGTGGAAATGGAAAAAAGATGAAAAGACAGGCGAATATCTTGATGAGCCTGTACCGGTGATGGACGATGCAATGGCAGCTCTTAGGTACGGCATTGAGGGATGGCGTAAGCCTCGTTCATGGCTGTTTTAAATTGACATGAAGGAGATGGAAAAATGCTAACCCCTGACGAGATAAAAGAATTGATAGACAGTGACCGCACATCCGAAAAAAAGCAGTTTGCCCGGACAGGCGAAAGATACTATGATGGCGATCACGATATAAAGAAGTATAGACTGTTCTACTACAACGCTGACGGCGAATTGGTAGAGGACAAGACTAGGAGCAATGTGAAGATACCACATCCGTTCTTCACGGAGCTTGTTGATCAGTGCACTCAGTATATCCTCTCAGGGGATAAAATCGTTAAATCAAACGATCCTGAGCTGCAGCAGCACATGGACAAGTATTTTAACAACAATGATGAGTTCATGTCTGAGCTTTCTGACGCTATCACAGATATGCAGGTCAAAGGCTTTGCGTATATGTACGCATACAAGAATGCCAAGGATATGATGTCATTTGCCAACGCTGATAGCATTGGTGTGATAGAGGTCAGAGCCAAGGACACGGATGATGGCTGTGCATACACGATATATCACTATACGGACAGGATAGACAAGGGACACAAGACCATCGAGAGAATACAGGTCTGGGATGACAAACAGACATATTATTATGTCCAGGTCAATAATGGGGCGGTGGTGTTAGATGATACTGAACCAATCAACCCAAAGCCTCATGTACTTTATACAAAGAATAATGGAGATAAGTCCACATACTTCGATGGATTTGGATATATTCCATTCTTCCGGCTTGACAACAACAAGAAGCAGTTCTCAAGCCTCAAGCCTGTAAAACCACTCATAGATGACTATGACCTGATGGCTTCCAGCCTGTCCAATAACCTCATAGACTTTGATTCCCCACTATATGCAATCAAAGGTTTTCAGGGGGATAATCTGGATGAATTGCAAACAAATCTCAAAACAAAGAAGATAGTTGGCTTGGATGAAGAGGGGGGCATTGATGTTAAGACTGTTGATGTCCCATATCAGGCAAGGCTGACAAAGCTGGAGCTTGATGAAAAGAATATATACAGGTTCGGCATGGGGTTGAACACCGCTGGACTAAAGGACACATCAGCAACTACGAATATAGCCATCAAGGCTGCGTACTCTCTTCTTGATTTAAAGGCAAAGAAGATTGAGAAAGCTCTCAGGAAGTTTCTGAGAAAGATAGTGGAGATTGTTGTTGATGAGATTAACAAGGCTGAGAACAAGGCATATAAAGCCGAGGATGTTTATTTTGAGTTCGCTCACGAGATAATGAGCAACGCTCAGGAAAATGCACAGATAGAGCTTACAGAGGCTCAGGTAAGGCAGACAGAGATCAATACAATACTTAATGTTGCAAGCATACTTAATGATGAGACGATTATCAAAGCTATCTGTGATTGGCTTGATATTGATTATGAGGAGATCAAGGACAAGCTGCCTAAGAATGAAGAGCAAAGCACGGAAGAGGCTCAGAAGGTGCTTGACAACATCAATACAGATGACGAGAACGGAGGTGTGACAGATGGAAAGTAATAAAGTATACAAGATAGATCTTGATACTAGAGCGGTGCAGGTGCCGGCTGGTGAGGTCATCGGTGTATATCATGACAAAGATGTAAACCGGCTGACTTTTGAGGTGCCAGGAATATACAAAGGTATAGATCTCACAGGTTATCAGATATCAATCAATTACATGAATGATGAAGAGCAGAAAGATGTGTACTTGGTTGAAGATACGCTTGTGACTATGAACATGAACAATAAGCCTGAAAGCATACAATTCAGTTGGCTTGTTGGCGCTACTGCATGTGCAGTGCCGGGCAATGTTTGCTTTACTATATGCTTCAAAAAGCTTGATGGCGAGGGTAACATCCTCAATGAGATCAACACCAAACTCACGAGAATGAAAGTCCTTGAGGGTTGTGAGGCAGTTGAAGATGAGATTGAAGAACGGTATATGACAGACCTTGCAGGACAGCTGTACAAGGAGCTGGACAAAGTAAAAAAACGTGGCAGTGATGTCAAGAAAAGGCTTGCGGCGGTCATCACTGGAAAGGGCGTTGAGACCGCAAGCGGTGATGATTGGGATGTGGTTATTGGTAATGCAGAGAAAATCCCAACTGGCGGCTATGTTGTACCGGCACAGGCTATATCAGCTAATGGCGCACATGGTGAAGAGAACATTGTACCGGCACAGGCTATATCAGCTAATGTATATTTAGGAGATAAGGAGGCAACAATATGATTCTTAATAACTTTAAAAAGGTTCTATATTTGACGTCAACAGGCGGAAATACAGGATGTACAAGAGAAGAACCGGTCAGTCCGGTTAGCATATCCGGAGAAATATCTTCATCTAATCTTATGTATGTAAATTCAGAATTTTGTTCATATATGAGATATCTGCCAAGCAGCCTAAACACGAGTCAAAATGGCGACTTCTGTATCGCACTGGGCACAGACGACACACCTGTGACAGCGGACGACTGTAAATGGGAGCATGGGATTGATAATCTGACTAATTCAGGCTATTCACACAAGATAGTAAGCAACAATGGCAACTGGGTATGCAGATACACAAGAACAGTCACCAATGATACGGCAGAAGACATAACAGTCAAGGAAGTGGCGCTGATAATGGCTATAGTAGGCATTAAAGTAATGATCGCCAGGGAAGTCCTCGACCAGCCGGTCATAATCAAACCGGGTGGGATTCAGGCGTTTGGAATTGACATTGGATAACTTAAGAAGAATACGAAGACCACATTGTAAGTCATGAAAGATGACTGACAGCGTGGCCTTTTCTTTTACAGAAAAATATGAACAAAGCACAAAAACAGGTTACACAGGCACAACTGAATAGAGAAAAGCAAACCATCAAGGAGCTCAAGCAAGTATATCAGCAAGCTTTGAAAGACTGTGAGAAAAAAATCAGTGAGCTGTCTGCAAGAACCGATATGGAGAACTTGCAGAGCATCATCTATCAGAAACAGTATCAGGAGGCTTTGAAAGCACAGCTTGAAGGTGTTCTGAGCAACCTACAGTCTAACTCATATGCAACTGTGTCTGACTACCTGACTAAGTGTTACAGAGACGGATACACAGGTGTCATGTACGACCTGCAGAAGACAGGTATCCCCATCATCATGCCGATAGATCAGGCGGCAGTAGTGAGAGCTATTCAGACGGACAGCAAGCTCAGTAAGTCGCTATATGACAAGATGGGCGAGGATGTGACATACCTCAAGAAAGCGGTCAGAGCAGAAGTATCAAGAGGTATTGCAAATGGATCAACGTGGAACGAAGTGGCTGGTAAGCTATCACGGCATATGGCAAATACTCCGTTCCAGAAGGCTTATAACAACTCTATCCGCATTGCAAGAACAGAAGGGCATCGCATACAGGTACAGTCAGCGCTGGACGCTCAGCACGTGGCAAAGAGCAAAGGTGCGGACATAGTGAAGCAGTGGGATGCCACCCTTGACGGAGCAACGAGAGAACATCATCAGATGCTTGATGGACAGATAAGGGAAGTGGACGAGCCTTTCGAGGTGGCAAACCTCAAGGTTGAGGCTCCTGGAATGTTTGGTCTTGCCTCTGAGGACTGCAACTGTCGCTGTTGCTTATTGCAGAGAGCAAGGTGGGCGCTGGATGATGAAGAGCTTCAGACTCTGAGAAAGCGGGCGGAATACTTTGATCTTGATAAGACAGATGAGTTTGGGGAGTACCAGAGGAAGTATTTGGGGATAAGTCAATATGATATACGGAAATATGATAATGCTCTTGAAGATGGAGCATTGTATCGAAAGAAATCAATATCTGACGATATATTTGAAACTTTAAATGTGACTAAAGCTGATTCAATACGGCCTAAAACCATTAGAAAAAAGCTAAATAAGTCGGAGGTGGGGAAAGAAACGCTAACATATCTCCAGGATAATAAGTTGACTGTAAATATGTGTTATGGTATAGACAATCCTCATAATCTGTATGGATATTACGATAGTTATGACGACGAGATAACTATTTTTTGTGATCAAACAATTACAGCTGATAAAACCACCGAGATAATTGTGCATGAGGTAACACATAGAAAGTTGGGAAGTAAAGGTACATTTGAGGAAGAAGTAAAATGCTTTGAGGCAGAAGTTTTACATAGAAAAGGCAAATTGACAGCCCAGGATAAAGAGGATATAATAAAAAAAGTAAGAGAAAGATATCCTGAATTATCATAAGGGGTGATTGCCATGGGCGTTACAGAGTCATTGAATCGAATAAATCGAATGAGAAATGGGGAAAAAATTAAATGCCCAAGATGCGAAGATGGACATATGGCTGCTGTTGGGGATCCCAAGCATACATATGTGTTTAGATGTGATAAATGTGGAACGAGTATTGTGATGAGAGCTAGCGACTAAATAAAAGTTAATATGTTTATATAACCTCTTTACCAAAAATTGGTAGAGAGGTTTTTTTATGCCCAAAACCGGCTTAAGGCGATAAAACTGTGACCGATAAAGAATAACTCCGGCAAGAGTGATAACTGCCATGTGTGGCTACGATTAAAGCCAAGAAAGGATGGAACAATGGAATTAAAGGAACTGTTAGGAGATGAGCTGTACAAGCAGGTACAGGCGAAGATTGACGAGAAGAACAGCACAGAGACAGATAAGCTCAAGCATGTAAGATACACAGATCTGTCCGAGGGCAAGTACGTCAGCAAGGAAAAGTATGATTCAGAACTTGAAAAACTCAATGGACTGATCACCGGCAAAGACACGGAGATTGGTAATGCAAATAAGCTCATTGAGGAGCTCAAGAAAGCCTCTAAGGGTGATGAGGGCATGCAGCAGAAGATATCAACTTATGAGACAGAGAATGCAAGGCTTCAGAAAGAGCTTGAGGAGACTAAGGTCAACTCAGCTATCAAGGTAGCTCTGCTTGAGGCTCATGCGGTTGATACTGATTACATGACCTATAAGATCAAGGCGGCTCTCAAGGAGAAGAATGAGGAGCTTAAGCTTGATGATGAAGGTCACATCAAAGGTTGGGACAGCATGCTCACAGACTTAAAGACACAGTTCCCAGCTCAGTTCACAGCTTCATCCGGCTCAGATGATGGCAAGAGAAACATCATAGAGAATAAGCTGCCAGATGGAACCCCAGGCAATACAAATGCAGAGCCTAAGGACCTGGCAGAGGCATTGAGACAGAAATACGAAGGGAATAACACCCAGTAAGTAGAAAGGAATGGTGAAAACTATGGCAATGACATTAGAGGAAATCAAGAAGGGCATGAGTGATAAGGTATTCTCACAGATCGTGGATATCTTCCTCAGACAGTCAACAATACTTCAGATGCTCACATTTGATGATTGTGTATCAGCATCAGGTGGTGGCTCAACAATGAAGTACAAGTATCTCAGAAAGGTACTTCCAGCAACAGCAGAGTTCAGAAAGATAGGCGG
>USSH01000152.1 GCA_900557435.1 uncultured Coprococcus sp.
CTTACCTGCCTGATAAGGCTATTGACCTTGTCGATGAGGCATGTGCAATGATAAAGACAGAACTTGATTCAATGCCGGCTGAACTTGATGAATTGCAGCGTAAGATAATGCAGCTTGAAATTGAAGAGGCAGCTCTTAAAAAAGAGACAGACAATCTCAGCAAAGAGCGTCTGGGTAATCTTGAAAAAGAATTGTCAGAACTTCGTTCACAATTTAACCAGCAGAAAGCAAAATGGGACAACGAAAAAGCAAGCGTTGATTCCATAAGCAAGATTAAGGAAGAATTAGACCAGTTAAATAACGAGATAGCAAAGGCAAAGAGAAATTATGACCTTGAAAAAGCCGCAGAACTTCAGTATGGTAAGCTTCCAGCGATCCAGAAAGAGCTTGCAGAGGCTGAGTCTACAGCTTCAGATAAGGAGAGGGAGCTTGTCCATGAGGTGGTTTCGGAGGATGAGATATCGAAGATCGTATCTAAGTGGACAGGAATTCCTGTTGCAAAGCTTACTGAGAGTGAGAAGAGCAAGACACTCAATCTTGCCAGCGAACTTAAGAAGAGAGTTGTAGGTCAGGATGAAGCCGTTGACTATGTCAGCGATGCGATCATCAGATCAAAGGCGGGAATAAAGGATCCTAGCAAACCGATAGGTTCATTTATCTTCCTTGGACCAACCGGTGTTGGTAAGACAGAGCTTGCCAAGAGTCTTGCAGCGGCTTTGTTTGACAATGAGCAGAACATGGTCCGTATCGATATGAGCGAATATATGGAAAAGCACAGTGTGTCAAGACTTATAGGAGCGCCTCCGGGATATGTAGGTTATGATGAAGGCGGTCAGCTGACAGAGGCTGTTCGTAGAAAGCCATATTCGGTTGTCCTCTTTGATGAGATAGAGAAGGCACATCCGGATGTGTTCAATGTGCTCCTTCAGGTGCTTGATGATGGACGTATCACTGATTCTCAGGGCAGAACTGTGGACTTCAAGAATACGATCATCATCATGACATCAAATATCGGTGGTGCGGATATCGCAGCTGCCGGCGGAGAGATCACAGATGAACTGAAGAATGACGTAATGGCTCAGCTAAAGAGCAGATTCAGGCCTGAGTTCCTGAACCGTATCGATGAGATCATCACATTTAGGGCACTGTCCAAGGACAACATCAGTGGTATAGTTGATCTTCTCATGGCAGATCTCAACAGCAGACTGGCAGACAGAGAGATAGCTATCAAGCTTACGGAGAGCGCAAAGCAGCACATAATCGATCAGGGATATGATCAGGTGTATGGCGCAAGACCGCTCAAGAGATATCTGCAGAAGAATGTGGAGACCCTGGTTGCAAAGATGATACTTGCGGGCAGCGTGAGCACACAGTCAGCTATAGTGATAGATTATGACGGCACTGACCTGAGGGCTGAGAATGAAAAATAAAATATTCACAACAGAGAGCATGTGCGCTATTATGAAAAGGAATAATATTACATTTTTTACATTATTTGTAAGAGAATATTAGTAGTTTATTACCTGGTTTCATTTAATGATATACGTGTTTGCTGGATGTAATAATTGACACGGGTCTGAACCAAGGATATATAATATGGTTTGGATCCGTGTATTTTTCTGTATATTTAATAAGGGATAAATGTGTGGATTGGTCGGATAAGCTGCATTATGTTATACTTATTGGTGCAGCTACATTCGCAGTGTAATGAGGAGGAAAGAGTGAGTACGCAGATTGTTAAAATGAAAATAATGGAACTGGATAATTACTATTTTATCGCGAGGCCATGTGTGGATATAGCAGATCAGAAGGTGCAGGAGCTGGTGGAGAAAGCTGATGAACATGATCTGGACTTTGTTGGTATAGTATATGAGAATGTCGGACTGCCGGAGGGAGTGGCATACGATAAAGAATTATTCCTTGGTAAGGATCCGGCATATGTTATGCTCGTGAGGAACATATGCTCTGGATTATATAGTAAGGGTTTTATAGAAAAAAACCATCTGGAGATTGGCGGCTCTGATGAGCTGTTTCCGGATATTTATCTGTTGTGGCAGGTGTTCACGAGCGCAGGCAGGGCGATGTGTGTAAGTGCAGCCATATGTGAAAAAGTTTATCGGGATACGGTATGGATAGATGACAGTCAGATAGCATTTACTGTAAACAGAGCATATGACAGGATAAAGGATATGCTCATGACTGACTGGGAATTGTGGCAGAAGTGGAAGGGATATTATTCATTTCAGAGATGGGCATGCTATTATGAATTGCTGCACTGGATGACGGAAGATGTTGGCTGGGAATTTGCAGAGAGAATGGTTGTGGAGTTCCACAGAAGCTATGAAAACGATGAAATAGATGAGAAACTGTTCTCTTTGGAGGAGCGGTCAACCCTTTATATTCTTGCCAAAGATCCGGGATATGTAAAAAGATTTTACCTTGGAAAAGTTATCCTGGATAAGAGAGTATATGACTGTAAGGACATGGTAAATGATCTTGAAAAGGTGGTAGCTGAAAAAGACAGGATGATGCAGGCACAGAGGAAATCGTATGAACGGCGACTGGCAAAGAAGCAGGCAGAGCACGAGGAAATGTGCAGCAGACTGGAGCAGCAGAGACTGCTGGAGCTTGAACAGCAGAAACAGAAATATGAATCATCAGTCACATTCAAGGCTGGCCGGGTGATAATGTTTATTCCTTCGGGCATTAAGAGGTTAGTGTTCAGAATGATGAAAAAAGAGTAATCAGTAATATGCTATGGGAAATAGCGTGACATATGAGGAGAGAATGCATGGCAGTAGATGTATCTATAGTTGTAGCTATATATAATGCGGAAGAATATATTGACAATTGCCTCGATATGCTGACGAAACAGACACTGAAGAATATAGAGATAATATGTGTTGATGACGGGTCTGTGGATGGATCCCTGGAAAGGCTTCAGGCCTACAGCAGCAGGGATGAGCGTATAAGAGTGTTCACCGAGGAGAATAAGGGCGCTGGAGCAGCAAGAAACCGCGGGCTTACAGAGGCGACTGGCAAGTACATGTTATTCTTGGATTGTGATGACTTCTTTGAACCGGATATGGTGCAGCTGGCGTATGAGAAGGCTGAGGAGCTGGGAGCAGAAATCGTTATATACAAATCAGATCAGTACAATATGGACTCTGGCGAATTTGTATATGAGAACTGGACTATGATAGAATGGACACTTCCACCATATGAACCGTTCGGTTACAGACAGATATCGACCAATATATTTAAGGCATTTGTCGGATGGGCGTGGGATAAGCTTTATCTAAGAGAGTTTGTAGTTAAGAATGATCTGAAATTTCAGGAACAGCGTACCACCAATGATGCACTCTTTGTGTTCAGCGCTCTGGTGCTTGCAGAGAAAATATCAACGGTTAGAAAGATACTTATCCATAGAAGAGTGGACACTGCGGATTCTCTTTCAAAGACCAGAGAAAAATCTTGGGATAACTTCTACAGGATGCTGCTTGCCCTCAGACAGTTCCTTAAGGACAGAGGAAAGTGGAATGAACTTGAGAAGGATTTTGTCAATTATGCGTTACATTTTTCACTCTGGAATTACAATACACTGGCTGAGCCTATAAAAACAAAACTCAGAAATACACTGGTGTCAGAGTGGTTTGAGGAGCTGGGTATAAGGCAGAGACATAAGGAATATTTCTATAATGAATATGAATATTCACAGTATGAAGCAATGTTAAAGCTGCAGGATACACCGTGAAATAAATAAAGTGGCACAGTATAATAGCTTAAAAATATGCAAAAAGGCTGTTTGGTGTTGAAAAAGATCAGACATAAAGGATATAATATAAAATATTAAATTATGACGGAGGTAATATAGATGTTCAGTTTTGACGAGATTACAAAAGTAGATCCTGAGATAGCAGCCGCTATGACAGACGAGCTTAACAGACAGAATAATAACCTGGAGCTTATCGCATCTGAGAATATTGTATCAAAGGCAGTTATGGCAGCCATGGGCAGCCACCTTACAAACAAGTATGCAGAGGGTTATCCTGGAAAGAGATATTACGGCGGATGCCAGTATGTAGATGTTGTAGAGGATCTTGCAAGAGAGAGAGCAAAAGAGCTGTTTGGATGCGAGTACGTTAATGTACAGCCACATTCAGGTGCACAGGCTAACATGGCAGTGTTCTTCGCTATCCTTAATCCTGGCGATACATTCATGGGTATGAATCTTGATCACGGCGGACATCTCACACACGGTTCACCGGTCAACATGTCTGGAAAGTATTTCCACTGTGTTCCTTACGGTGTAAACGATGATGGATTTATAGATTATGACAAGGTGCTTGAGATTGCAAAGGAGTGCAAGCCAAAGCTCATCGTGGCAGGTGCTTCAGCATACGCCAGAGCGATAGATTTCAAGAGATTCAGAGAGATAGCAGATGAGGTCGGAGCATACCTCATGGTGGATATGGCACACATCGCAGGTCTTGTGGCAGCAGGTCTTCACATGAGCCCTATCCCATATGCACACGTAACAACTACAACAACTCACAAGACACTCCGCGGACCTCGTGGCGGAATGATCATGTGCAGCAATGAGATCAATGAGAAGTTTAACTTCAACAAGGCAGTATTCCCTGGAATCCAGGGCGGCCCTCTCATGCATGTCATAGCTGGTAAGGCAGTATGTTTCAAGGAGGCACTCACACCTGAGTTCAAGGCATATCAGGAGCAGGTCGTAAAGAATGCAGCAGCCCTTGCTAAGGCTCTTATGGCAAGAGGATTTGACATAGTGTCAGGCGGTACAGATAATCACCTTATGCTTATGGATCTCAAGAGACTTGGTCTTACAGGTAAGGAAGTAGAGAAGCTTCTTGATGAGGTACACATCACAGCCAACAAGAATACAGTTCCAAATGATCCTAAGTCACCATTTGTCACAAGCGGTATAAGACTTGGAACTCCTGCAGTTACAACAAGAGGTGCAGATGAGGCTGATATGGATACCATTGCCGAGGCTATCAAGGCAGCAGTTCTCGATCATGACAAGGAGAGAGCAGAGGCTCTTGTAAAGAGCATTGTTGAGAAGTATCCATTATATGAATAATTAGTCCTGTATGGATAATTAGTTCGTAATAGTCGCAATAAGATACTGCAGTATACGAATAGAGTACGTGATTATATCGGCGGCACGGATTTCCGTGCCGCTTTTTGGAACGGGGATTCACTGGAGAAGATATGAAAAAAAAGAAAGTGATTGCGTCGATTGTCACTGTGTGCTTCAGCCTAGCCTTGTTGTCAACCTGGGTGATGATATTCGGTTGTATGAAGAGGGGAGAACAGGAGTTACACGCAAATACATCAGTGGAAATACCAGATATGTCGTCTACACCAGGATGCGTTCAGAATGGTGATCAGTTGATGTACAGGGGTAACATTTATAAGTATGATCCTGCAAATATAAATATACTTTTTATGGGCATTGATGCCAGAGGCGAGGATGAGAGCATCGGACAGGCGGACATGCTTGCACTGGTGGTTATCAATACAGAAAAAGATACTGTGAAATGCATATGTATAAATAGAGACAGCATAGGACCGGTTGCGATATACGATATTTCCGGTAAAGCTGCAACCACGAAGAATGTCCAAATAGCTTTGGCATATTCCTATGGAAAAAGTCAGTCTGAAGGACGCGGACTTGAGGTGGATACGGTATCAAAATTATTACATGGCATTCCGATACATGGAAGTGTTTCTGTAGATATTGATGGCATAGGCGGCATAAATGAACTTGTCGGGGGAATCACCCTGACTGCACTGGAAGATGTGCCGAAAGCCGGAATTGTGAAGGGAGAAGAAGTCACTCTTAACGATGAACAGGCCATGTATTATGTCACTGAAAGAGACAGCGCCTCCACGGATATAGGAACAAATGAGAATAGAATGTCAAGACAGAAACAGTATATATCAGCGTGGTGTGATGCAGTACAGCAACAGATAAAAAAGAATCCTTTTAAGATATTCAAAATGTACGATAGTGTACAGGGATACGTGGATACTGATATTTCTCGAAATAGTATGCTTTATCTTGCAAAAGTGCTTAAAAGCGTACAATTTGGTGAGGAGAATATATATATGGTGTCAGGCGATTACGAGAGAGAAAATTATTATGATAAATATCTTATAGATGAAGATAAACTTACAGAGATGATGATTGAAACTTTTTACAGAAAAACGGAGTAGATG
>USSH01000153.1 GCA_900557435.1 uncultured Coprococcus sp.
CGAAGGGAGTATTCCGCAACAAGAAGATAAAACCTCTTGTTGGAGATAATGTAAATATAGAGATAATTGATTCAGAGAAAGATCTAGGTAATATCGTTGAGATATTGCCTAGATTTAACTCGTTAATAAGACCCGCTGTTGCCAATGTGGATCAGACTATAATTATATTTGCAGTGAGTGAGCCGGAACCTAATTTTAATCTTTTGGATAGATTTCTGATCAGCATGGAAAAAAGCGAAGTAAAAACCATAATATGCTTCAACAAGACAGACCTCAGCAAGGATAATATGGAGACCTGTATGTCTTACAGTAAAAGTGGCTATGAGACCTTGTTTATAAGCGCTAGAGAGAATGAGGGCATAGATGAGCTCAGGACACTGCTAAAGGGCAAGACTACAGTATTTGCCGGACCATCCGGTGTAGGAAAGTCATCCACGCTGAATGCGATCAAGCCTGAGGCTGAAGCTCAGACGGGCGCTGTAAGTGAGAAGATCAAACGTGGAAAGCATACAACCAGACATTCGGAGCTTATGCATATAGAGGGTGATACATATATAATGGACACTCCGGGATTCTCATCCCTATATGTGGATTCCATAGAACCCGAGGATTTGAAAGAATACTTTCCGGATATTGCGGCATATACGGGAAAGTGTAGATTTAACATGTGCAATCATATAAGTGAGCCGGACTGTCTGGTACAGAAAGCCGTTGCAGATGGAGAGATAAGCCGTGTAAGATATGATGATTATGTAATGATATACAATGATTTAAAAGAAAAGAGGAAATGGTAAAATGATAGTTCTGTCACCTTCACTATTGTCAGTAGATTTTGCACATATAGCAGATGGAATAAAAGAGCTCGATAGGGCAAAGGTCCCTGCACTTCATCTGGATGTCATGGATGGATCGTTTGTTCCAAATATATCATTTGGAGCTCCTGTTATAAAATGTCTCAGAAAAGAGACAGATATGATATTTGATGTTCATCTTATGATTGAGGAACCGGTGAGATATCTTGAGGATTTCAAGAAAGCCGGAGCAGACTGGGTGACGGTTCATGCAGAGAGCTGCAAGCATCTGCACAGAACGATCACAGCTATAAAAGAGTTGGGGATGAAGGCTGGAGTTGCACTCAATCCGGCAACACCTGTATCTGCAATTGATTACGTGCTTGACGAGGTGGATATGGTTCTGGTGATGAGTGTCAATCCGGGATTCGGTGGACAGTCATTTATACCGTCCTCGCTCAGAAAGATTTCAGAGGTAAAACAACTTATTGATGAGAGATCTCTTGATGTGCGCATAGAAGTTGACGGAGGTGTCAATCTTAAAAATGTCAAGGATGTGGTAAAGGCTGGTGCAGATGTGATTGTTGCCGGATCAGCAGTGTTCGGCGGCGATATATATGAAAACAGTACAGCATTTTTGGAAACATTTAAATCTATTGAATCTGATGGAGCCAGATAATATGAATAAATATATGATAATATCCGGAGGTCGAGTCGATCTACAGTCTTTGCAAGGTTTGATGGACAGGCATATGGGTTGTTATGATAATTGTGGTAATTGTAATGATCGTGATGATTGTGATGATTGTAAAATTATCGCTGTTGATAAAGGCCTTGAAATATGCAATAAAATAGGTCTGACGCCTGATGTGATAGTGGGAGATTTTGATTCAGCCAGTTCAGCGGTCGTCGGAATGTATAGAAGAATTGCAAAAAAGAAAAAGTCTATAGAATTCCTGGATCTTGATACCCACAAAGATCTTACTGATACTCATGTGGCTCTGCAATATGCACTGGATCATAAGGCTTCGGAGATATACATATCCGGTGCTACGGGGACGCGTATGGATCACACGATGGCAAACATAGGACTGCTAAAGATATGTGCAGACCACAACGTGAAAGCATATATAGAGGATGACAATAATATCATAACTATGATAAAAGGCAGTGAAAAACTTAGCCGTATAGAAGGATATGATTATGTGTCGTTGATTCCCTATGGAGGAGCTGTAGCAGATGTCACGCTGACGGGGTTTGAGTATGATGTCAGCAATTATACATTTGAAATTGGAGACAGCAGAGGAGTGAGCAATTCCATATCAGAAGATGAAGCGAGTATTGAATATGAATCCGGATATATGATAGTTGTGTATAGCAGAGATTGACCCGGATATAAGAGAAAAAACATGCGGTTTCTTGTGGTGTTCATTAACAAAGAGTTATGAACTGAACATGAAACCGCATGTTTTTTATAGCAATTTTTTAGTGATTCTTGTAGTAATGAGTATGCGAAATATAAACTGTCACATATTATTTTTTCTTCTGGTTTTTTCCATTCTTTCCAGAATATTTTTCATCTATTTTTTGTTTTATTTTATCGTGCTTTTCAGCTGCTTTACCCTTGGCAGGTGATTTTTTCTTGCCATCAGAATCTGAGGCTTTCTTCTCCTTCTGTTTTGAGCTGACATTATTGTCTGGCTGATCAGTAGTTTTATCTGTATCAGCAACATTATTAGGAGCTGTGACAGGAGAGGCAGGACTCTCTGAAGTCTGATCATCTGCGGAGGTTATGGCGCGAAGCTCACGAAGACTGTTGTCAAAGTCCTCAGCGATAGGATCTTCATATATAGAAGAGTAGTATACATACAGTGCTTTGTATTCCTCCGATGTCTTGTAGCCTGTAATGTAGATATGACCGTGCATTTCGTCCATATGGGTTCCTCTGATCTTCTTTGCAATATGGAGACCTATATTCTTACAGTGACTTCCGATACGGTCAAGGCTTGTGAGGATATCAACTAGAGCAAATCCACCAGGTATTCCACATTCTCCAACCTGAAGTCTCACAACATGATGATCTTTTATGAGTTCTGTTATCTCGCTTATGGTCTGGGCGAGGGGTTCAATTCTTGAAATGGCCTGAAGGTCATCTTCTTTAAAGGCACTCAGAGTCATGTCGATTATATTGTCTGTTGCTTTCAGTGCTGTCTGGATTTCCTTCATGCCCTGATCGGAGAAGCTGATCTTTTGCTCCGAAATATTCTTGGATACGATCAGAAGGTTCTCACAGTGGTCACCTATTCGTTCCATATCACTCAAACTGTTCAAAAGCTCTGAAACATCGAGCCTTTCGGCTCTGGACATGTTGTTCTGCGATGTGACCTTGAGAAGGAAGTTGTTGAGGGAACTTTCACATTTGTCGATGAAGTCCTCATTTTCCTCAAGCTTTGCGGCGTCTTCCTCGTTGTAGTTGGAGATAAGCCTGCATGCTGTGGCAAAGTTCTCTCTTATGCAGTCAGCCATGGAGAACATAACGTTTCTTGCCTGTGATATGGCAATGGCAGGTGTGGCTATAAGTCTTGGATCGAGAGTTGCAAGCTCCTTGTCGATCTTGGATTCCTCGTCATCTCTGATGATCTTTCCTGTGATATTTGCCACCTGATTGGAAAATGGCAGGAGGATCAAGCTTGTGATGAAGTTGAACATGAAGTGAACATTTGCAATATTGCCTCGGTTTACGACTTTCTCCATGAAAGGCATATCTATGAACAACTGAAGTCCGTAGATTATGACTACAAAGAATACAGCTCCAAATATATTGAAGAAAAGATAAGAGAGCGATACTCTTTTTGCCTTTTTGTTGGCGCCGATTCCTCCGAGAATTATGGTCATACACTTTCCGATATTCTGGCCAATGATGATAGGGATAGCTGTTCCATAGGTTACAACACCGGTTGACGATATGGCCTGAAGGATACCGACTGATGCGGATGAACTCTGTATTATTGCGGTCAGTACCAGACCTATGAGTATTCCGAGTAATGGATTGTTGAACGATGTGAACAGATTCTGGAAACTTTCAGATTCCTTGAGCGGTGCAAATACACCCTCCATTGTGTTCATTCCAAGGAAGAGGATTCCAAGACCTACGAGTATACTGGCTATATCACGCTTTTTGTTGTTGTTCGTAAAGAGTATGATAAAAGCACCTATACATATGAGGATAGGGGCAAATGATGATGGTTTTAAAAGTTTTAAGAATATGCTTGTCTCCGCAAGATCTCCCAGACGAAGTATCTGTGCGGTTGCGGTACTACCTATATTGGCTCCGAAGACAACAGGGATAGCCTGACCAAGTTTCATGATGCCGGCATTTACAAAGCCTATGAGCATGATGGTGGTGGCTGCAGAACTCTGAATGATGGCTGTTACTGCGGTACCGAGTGAGAATCCTTTTACGGTTCCTGTAAACTGATTCTTTCCGGTTGTCAGTTTCTCAAGAACTTTTTCAAGACTTCCGCCAGCCAGGTTTTTTAGAGAGGCTCCCATGAGGTTCATCCCGAACAGGAATAAGCCAACGCCTCCAAGCAATGTTAAAATAGAAAACAAATCCAAAATAAATGCCCTCCTAAGTAAAGAATATTTTACTTTGAAATCCCAAAGTAAAAACAAAGTAATAAATATGTAAAAAAGCCCATTCGTTTTTGATTATATCACAACAGTAGTTTTTGTACTATTGAAAAAATAATGCAAATAATGTTGACATTTCGTCAAATGTAACAATTAATTAAGAGGTGACTACGTGCCTTATCTTGTGTTAGAATGGCGCTGAACAGTGGATTTGTCAGAGATTTAATAAACATTAATAAACAAAAGAAGGCATAGATCGTTGGTGCCGGATTGGAGATAGATATGTCGGTCTTTACAGATAAAAGAGTGTTTGGAATAAAAAGAAAGAATGCCAGCGGACTTTCCACGGCAGGACAGGTGTGCGCGAACGATGTCATACTGTGGGTTATATTTTTGCTTCCGGTCAACATAGTGCTCCACGGAGCAGGGCAGTGTTTCGTGTCCATTGGTTTATTTGTCGGTAATGTTATTGGATGGATTTTTCTTTCGAAACGAATGAATTCCTATGTAGAGATCTCAAAAAAGAAGGTACATAATGCGCCAGAGCTTTTTGCTGCTAGATATGATTCGTGGGTACTCAAGGATCTGGTATCGGTGATCTGGATCATCACATTGGGACTTATACTAGTGTCGGTTTTAAAGGTTATTGTGTCTGTCGCTGCCTATTTCATGGATATGGATGAGAAAGTATGGATGGCTCTCATAGTGTCTTTCCTTGTGCTTGCAACAATTCTTATTGATAATCGCCTTATGGGAATCATCAAGACATGCGTATTTATATTGGTTATGATTGCGTGTTTTGCACTTATAGGCTTTGCATTCTATAAAATGGATGTATGGGAGATACTTGACAATTACAGGCTGGCAAGACTTGATGGCGGTACAAGTACATATCTCAATATAATGTATTACGATGGAAAACCTATAAATATAGGAAGGGCAGTATCCATGGCAGGAATCGGACTTGGCTGTATAGCCATGCCGCTTATGTATAAAGGTGTTATCAATATCCAGAATGTTAAAGAACTGGATGCAGGCAGAATATGGGCGATAGCATTTGAGGGGTGTACCATAATATCAAGCAGTGCCCTTGCACTCCTTGTTGTACCTGTACTGTATCCCGGAAAGATAACCAAATACATGAATTCTTTTCAGGTGTACAATCTTCTTATGAAGAAGCTCATGGGTGACAGTAAGTATTCATACGTTCTGAGATTCGTTGTGCTGATGATATTTATTCTCGCAGTCGTGGTGATGCTGGAGTCATTTATGAGAACGATATGTGAACATATAAGGGGAATTGTTCCAACTATGAAAAATGTCAGCAAGGTGATTAAACTGTCGATAGATATAACGGTGGTAGTGATCACAGGAATATTACTATTGGTGTTTGGAATGTTTGTAGAATATGATAGAGAACAGATGATAGCGCTGAATTGGGGGATGTGTACAGCTGCCCTTGCCGCTCCGCTTATGCTTACACTGATGTATAAACATTCAACCAAAGCGGGGATGTTTGCCGGTGTGTTGATAGGCTCGATAGTATTTGAAGTGTGGAACTTTATTCCATTTATAGATGGTGTAACGTTGAAACAGCAATTTGAGCTGAGCGGTGATGTTGTTGGATTTGCCGCGAGTCTTATATTTTCTGTTTTGGTAAGTTCGTGTACAAAGCAGAATGATGAGTCGGAGCTCAAAGATTTTGACCGGATGCTCGAGGAACAGCAATAATACAGTATAGGGCATAGACTTGAATGAATGCTGGACTTGAATGGAGGACGAGATATTTGAAATACAGGATAGCATGCGTGGGCAGGATAAAA